>NZ_JBHWHY010000007.1:0-206783 GCF_042732265.1 Streptomyces sp. NPDC059788
CGGGCGGGGTCTGTGTTCTGGGTTACGGTTTTTGCTGGGGTTCCTCGGCGGGGGCCCCGGGCCGCGTTGGGGGTGGGGGTCCGCCGGACGCCGTTCTCCACCGGCCGCTCACTTGGTGTCGCGGATCTCCTGCGCGCCCTTCTTGTCGAGCGCCGCGCGCACCAGCGCCGCGGCCAGCACGGCGGGCTCCGCCCTCCCGGTCTTCCCGGCGGCCTTCAGCAGCGCGTCGGGCGAGGTCGGCAGCCCGACGCGCTCCGCGCCCTGCAGGGCCTTGGCGTCCAGGCGCGGCGCGAGTTCCGGCCACACGGCCTGGGCCTCGCGCAGGAAGATGTCGATGCCCGCGGGGCCGAGGCCGGGGACCTCGCGCAGCAGCTTGCGCAGCCGGTCGGTGTCGCCGTCCGCGGCGTCGCGCATCCGGCGCAGGTCGCCGCCGTACTGGTCGAGCAACAGCTCGGCGCCGTCTCCCAGTTGGGTCGCGGTGCGTTCGTCGTAGCGGCGGTAGCCGCCCTCGCCGAGGGCGTCCACCCGCTGCTGCCAGGTCGCTTCCTTCATCCGCCGCGCGTTGCGCAGCCCCGCCTTCGACAGCGCGCGGCTCGCGGCCACCGCGATGCCGGCCTGGATGCGCGCGCTGAGCAGGCAGGACAGGACCAGCAGCTGGTACAGCGGCTGCGGCGTGTCCTTGAGCCGGATACCGGCCTCGTCCGCGTAGGTCCGGCCGTAGGTGTCCAGGAGGGCCCGGACCCGGGCGCGCTCGCCGCTCATGGCCGCCCCCGGAGTGCTGTGTCGTGCAGAGGTGTGTCCACGGTGTCCACGATGCCGTACAACTCCTTCCCGTCCCGGTTTGCTCGCTCTTCACGGCGTTTCCCGGCCCGCGTACCCACCCGGTGGCCGCGCCACCCGTCAACTCCCGTACGCTGCTGCCTCGACCGGAGGGGCTGGTGATCCCGGAGCCGCAGGGGGCTGCCGGGGGGCCAGTGGAGTGAAAGCGGGGGAACATGAGCAGAACACGACGCGCGGGAACGGCCGCTGCCGCGGCGGCGGTGGTCGTCGCGCTGGCGAGCCCGGCCGGCGCGGCACAGCCCGCCGGATCGTACGGCGCCACCACGTCCGTCGGCGTCCACAACGCCTACGAGAAGGCCAAGTACCCGTACTTCGCCGACGCGTTGGACTCCGGAGCCGGCCTGCTCGAACTGGACGTGTGGACCAACGCGCTCGGCAAGTCCTGGCGGGTCTCGCACAGCAACCCGTTCGGCAACAACAGCAACTGCGTGAACGCCGCCACCGCGGGCGAACTGCGCACCAAGGGCCGTGACCAGGACCTCGGCGGCTGCCTCGCCGACATGAAGGCCTGGCACGACGCCCACCCCGGCCACCGGCCGATCACGGTCAAGGTCGAGATGAAGGACGGCTTCAACGACAAGGGCGGCCGCGGCCCAGCCGCCTTCGACGCGCTCGTCCGCTCCCGGCTGGGCGACGCGGTGTACGGGCCCGGCGACCTGGCCGCCGGGCACCGCGACCTCGACGAGGCCGTGCGGGCGGGCGGCTGGCCCGCCCGCTCCGCGCTGAACGGCAAGTTCCTCTTCGAGCTCATACCGGGCACGGTCGAAGAGAAGAATCCCCTCGACGACCTGTGGACCGACCGCGAGTACGCCATCCACCTGAAGAACCTCGCCGCCCAGGGCAAGCTGGGCCAGGCCACCGCCTTCCCCGCGGTGCACGGCGCGGCGGCGGGCGACCCGCGCACCCGCTACACCGACACGGCGCTGCGCCCCTGGTTCGTGGTCTTCGACGGCGACGCCGCGACGTACCTGAAGAACGGCATCGACACCGCCTGGTACGACAGCCGCCACTACCTTCTGATCATGACCGACGCGCACCAGGTGCCCCCGGTCATCGACGGCACCAAGCCCACCGAGGCCGAGGCGCTCGCCCGGGTGAAGCAGCTCGCCGCCGCCCACGGCAGCATCGTGACCGCCGACTGGTACCCGCTGCCGAAGGTCCTCAAGACCGTGGTGCCGCGCGGCGCGTAGCGCCCGCACGGCCGCGCCGCCTCAGACCCGTTCCCCGGCGGCGCGGCGGTAGAGGGCGGCGGTGTCCGGGCCGAACCAGCTGCTGTACGACGTCTCGTCGTCGCCGCCCTCGTCCAGGCCGCCGATGACGCCGGTCACCGTACCGAGGCCGGTGTTCGGGTCGATGCCGGTGAGCATCGGACCGCCGCTGGTGCCGTTGGGGAATCCGGCGCAGTCGAAGCGCAGCTGGCCGGGCACCGCGGTGGTGGTGTTCTGGCAGCCGACGGGGCTCTCGCGGTCGTCGGGATAGCCGACGGTCCGCGTCGGCAGACCGGCGGGCGGGGAGAAGCGGATGCGCTCGGCGCCGGTCAGGTCCTCGACGCGCCGTTCGCCCGACCCGGCGCCGTGCGGGCGGCGCACCCGCAGGAACGCCACGTCGTGCGCGGCGTCGCGGTGCTCGGCCCAGCGCGGGTCGACGTCGATACGGGACGGCACCCAGACGCCGTAGGGCAGGACGCCGTCGTGGTAGCCGGGCGCGAAGACGAGGTTCGTACGGAAGCCGCCGTCGTAGACGCAGTGCGCGGCGGTGACGACCAGGTCGCCCGCCGGGGAGTGCACCACGCTCGCGGTGCAGTGGTGGTCGGCGTCGCCGTCGGCGCCGGGCGAGAACAGCGGGCCGACGGCGGGGGAGACGGCCGCCGGGGTGGCTTCGAGGGGCCGGGAGACGGGCAGCCCGGCCGTCTTCTCCGGCGCCGCCGCCCGGCCGGCCTCCGGCTCCCGGTCCGTGGCCGCTGTCCGGTCCGAGGCCGCTGCCCCGCCTCTGGACGCGCGGGTGGTGGCGCGCGGCGGGCCGGGGCGTTCGGTGTACGGGCCGGAGAGCAGCGAGTCGGCCGCCGCGTCCCCGTCGGCCGTTTCCCCGGCGTACGAGCCCGTGGCCGGATCGCCGGACGCCAGGAACCCGCCGTGCGCGAAGGCCCGTACCGCCAGGACCGTTCCGGCGCAGGTCAGGGTGAGTGCGGCGCAGAGGCCGAGGGCGGCGGCCCGGCGGCGCTCGCGCGGCCCGCCCGGGGCCGGGGGCCGCAGGGCGCGGCCACGCTCGGTCGTACTCACCAGCAGATCATACGGTTCCGGCGCGAGACGCCTTTCGCCCGGGGCCCGCTCCCGTACGGGCGCCCCGATACCGCTCAGGCGCCGAGCGCGCGCCTCGGCATCGGGGCCGGCACCGGGGCCATCCCGCCCCTGCGCCGCGTCCCCCGGCAGTGCGAGGAGACGTGGCGAAGTCGTCGCGACCTCACGCCCGGATATCCCTGTTGTGCCGGATCAGCGTCTCGGCCAGGCCCAGTTCGTTGGGGAAGTCCATCGGCACGATGCCCAGCCCCGTCCACCCGCCCGCCTCCGCGCCGTTCAGGAAGTCCTTGACCCGCGGATTGAGGCGGTCCGCGTTGGAACGGGGCGGCAGCAGGGCCGCGGTGCTGACGTAGTTGACGAACAGCTTGCCCGGCTCCTTGACGGCCTTGCGGAACTGCCCCTCGACCAGCGGATACTTGCGCAGCGGCTCGGCCATGTAGTCGTCCTGGACGTCGAAGACGCCCGGATCGGCGTACCGCACCCCCGGCAGCCCGTCCGAGTCGGCCAGCAGGACGACCTTCCCCCGGGCCTGCCCGAGCGAGGGCAGCGTGCCGTCCAGCCGGAACAGCGACCGCCATCCCTTGCCGTCCAGGTAGCTGTCGAAGATCCGCCGGAACTCCGCCGCGCTCTCCTGCGAATACTCCTGCTTGACGCGCATCAGCACGGTCTCCGACGGATGCGCCTGGAGGAACGCCCGGCACGCCACCAGCACATCGTCGAACATCAGGTTCTGGTAGAACGCGCCGTGGTGGATCGCGAAGACCGAGTCGACGGCGCGGCAGCGCACGTCCAGGAAGCGGATGCCGCTGTCCAACTGCTGCGCGACGGTGGTGTTCTGGCAGGCGACCCACGGGCCCCCGTACCGCGCCCCGGAATCGTGTGTACCCGGGATGGAGAGCCGCCGCATCGCCGTGCTGTCCGGGAGCGCCGACATCCAGTCCTGTACGGAGACGGCGCGCCGGGCCCGCCCGGACGCGCCGCCGACGGGCGTGACCGCGGCGGCCTGCCCGCTCCCGGGCCCCGCCAGTACCCCGACGGCCGATACCGCTGCCGCGCCCTTCAGGAATCCCCGCCGGTCCATGCGTCC
Organism: Streptomyces sp. NPDC059788; assembly: GCF_042732265.1. NCBI lineage: Bacteria > Bacillati > Actinomycetota > Actinomycetes > Kitasatosporales > Streptomycetaceae > Streptomyces > Streptomyces sp. NPDC059788. The sequence continues at coordinate 4,225 of NZ_JBHWHY010000007.1, forward strand.
ACCCCGGTCTCTCTGCCGCTCTGCCGCCCCTGCGCGAACAGATGATCGCAGCATCGAAGCACAGGAAGGGCACGCTGAACAGGCGGTGGCATGAACGGGCCGGGAAGGGCGGGCCGCGTCGGCGACCCTGCGCCGTACTGGCGTCAGTCGTCCTCGGGGCGCTCGCGTGGCGGCGGCGTGAGGGCGGGCCAGCGGTCCAGCAGCCGGGCGCGCATCGCGTCGGCGAGACGGCTCAGACCGAGCAGATCGTCACGTACGGCGGTGAGCCGGGCGACGACACCGAGCCGGTGCGCGAGCCGCTGCCGCGCGGTGACCGTGCCCCACGTCCAGTCCTCCTCGGGAAGCCGGGAGAGGTGGTCGGCGGCTCCGCGGTGCGCGCGCTGGACCAGCGCGTCGCCCCGGATCAGCCAGCCCGCGCACGCGTCGACGAGGTCGCCGGGCGGCGCGCTGCCGGCCGCCGCCTCCCAGGCCGCCCCGTACGCGGCTTCCGCCTCGCGCAGCAGCGGCTCCGGCGTGTCCGTGACGCACCAGCAGGTCGGGAAACCCATGCGCAGATAGGCGAGTTCGGACAGGCCGCTGCCGAGGCAGGCCTGCTCGAAGTCGATGAACCGGATGCCGTCCGGGCTGTGCAGGTCGTTGCCCGGGCACGGGTCGCCGTGCAGCAGAGCGCGGCCGGGCGCGGTACCGAGCCGCCGCAGCAGGCCCGCCAACTCGGCGTCCGTCCCGTCCGGCACCGGGACCGCGAGGCGGTCGGCCAGGCCGAGGAAGGCGTCGATGTCCGCCCGTACCGGCCCCGACCAGGCGGGCAGCGTCACGTCGTGCGCGGGTACGGACGTGCCGGCCGCGTGCAGCCGGGCCAGCGCCGTCGCGTAGCCGACCACCCAGTCCGGCGACGGCCGCCGGTGGGCGACGTGCTCCAGCACCAGGACGCGCGCGACCGGGTCGGCACCGAGCAGCCGCGGCACCACGGGCGGCGTCACCCGCGAGGCCAGCCGCAGCGCGGCCACCTCGCGGGCGAACCGCTCGTCGGCGTCCGCGCCCTCCACGGCCTGCTTGACCACGGCGGGCGCGCCGCGCAACTCGACGCGCCACACCCGGGAGCGCGGACTGCTGCTCAGCCGCACCGCGTCACGGGCGGGGCCCAGCAGGCCCCGCAAGGCGTCGGTGGTCGGCAACTCCGTGGACATGCGCGCATGATCGCACGGGGAGAGCGGCGACGCGCGGGAATTACGTGCCCTCCGCGCCCCTCACAAGTGCGGGAACAGATCCGTGAACGGGTCCGCCGAGGCCGAGATGCCCCGGCTGAACGGCGCGTCGAAGTCCCACACCAGGAAGAGCAGAAAGGCGATCAAGGCACTGAAGAGCCCCGCCATCAGCAACTCGCGCGCCGACCGGCGGATCTGGAGGGTGAAGATCAGCCCGATGGTGATCGCGGCACCGGTGATCAGCCCGAACCAGACCACCGGCGGCAGGGCCGGATCGATGCTCTCCGCCCGCGCGTTGCGGGCGTCGTCCGCCGCCGCGACCTGGTCGAGCAGCGGCTGATAGGACTGCGCCTCGTAATCGTCGCGCGGCCGGTAGTCGGTCACATCGGCCCGCACCTTCTCCAGCAGCTGACCGCCCCGGTCCGTGACCTCCCCCCGTTCGGCCATGGCCGGCCACTCCTTGTGGACGACGTGGGTGACATAGGTGTCGACGTCCGCCCGGATGCGGTCCCGGGTGGCCTCCGGGTAGGCCCGCACCCGTTCGCTGACCTCGTGCAGGGCCTGCGCCTCGGTGCGCACAGTGTCCTCGGCGGCGCCCCGGGCCTCCCACACCCCGGCGATGGCGAGGCCGAGGACGATCGCGTACACCACCCCCACCATCATGACCATGTACTCGATGACGTCGGGTGTCTCGGACGGGTCGTCGTCGTCCCCGATACGGCGCTGCTTGAGGACCGTGATGGTCAGCACGACGGCGCAGACGGCGGCCATCGCGATGGTCAGGACCAGCCATTCCGACAAGGTGGCCTCCTACGAGGAACGGCGCCCGGACGCACCGGACGAGCTGGACGAACGGGGACGCAGCGCGGCGGCCGCCAGCACGGCGGGCGCGGTGAGCAGCAGCATGGTCGTGACGGGCGACCGGCTGTTGTGCTGCTTACGGGCGGACGGGGCGTAGTTGCGGGGCAGCGCCACCGGCGGCGTAATCGCCGTGGGGCGCGGTGACGTGGGCCGGACGCCCGGCGGCGGGGGAGCCGCGGATTCACCGGGCCTTGAGCGGGACGGTACGGGCGTCTGCCCGGGAACGGAGGGGGCAGGCGTCCCGCGCTGCGGGCGCGACGGGGTCGGGGAGGGCGTGGGGCGCTGGGACGGAGGTGCGGTCTGGGTGGGCGTGGGGGACGGCGGAGAGGTCTGAGTGGGTGTGGGGGACGGCGTAGGCGTGGTGGTGGGTGGCTTGGTCGGCGTCGGCGTCGGCGTTGGTGTCGGCGTCGGGCAGGACCAGAACAAGTCCCAGCGCCAGCCCGGCGGCATCGGCCAGCCGGTCGGCAGCTCGCAGACCCACTCCCAGCCCGGTGGCGCCGGCCGGCCGGGCTGCGCGCGCACCGATCTGTCCGTACAGGTGTTCGCGCACGCCTCGGCGGGCCGGGCCGGTGCCGCGCGCGCCACGGACGGCGTCGACAGCACTGCGAGCGCGACCAACAGCGGTAAGAGAAGCACCGCAGGTTGGAGGCTGCGGAAACGTTGCGATCCCTTCACGCCGTGATGTTGCACAAGGCGGGTCACCGTCAGCCGCCCGGCGGGCCCGATTCCCCCGAACGATGGAATATCGTACGTTCGCCTGCGTGAGAGCTACCGACGTGTTCACACCCCGGACGTACGCCACCGCGGTCCCCTACGACCTGTTCCGACAACTGCGCGCGACCCGGCCGGTGAGCTGGACGGAGGAGCCGGCGGTCGACGGCTGGCCGGCCGGACCCGGCTACTGGGCGGTGCTGCGCCACGCCGACGTCAAACACGTCCTGCGCACCCCCGAGGTCTACTCCTCCTACCTGGGCGCCACCCAGATCCGCGACCCCGACACCGAGGACGACCTCGCGTTCGTCCGGACGATGATGCTCAACCAGGACCCGCCGGACCACGCGCGCATCCGCCGCGTCGTCGCCGCGGCCTTCACCCCGCGTGCCGTACGGGAGTTGGAGGAGATCATCGACGCGCGGGCGGGACACCTGGTGGCGGAGGTGGCGCAGGCGGGCGAGGCGGACTTCGTGACCGCCGCGGCCGACCTGCCGGTCTGGACGCTGGCCCACGTCATGGGAGTGCCGGAGGAGGACCGGCAGTTGCTCGTCGACTGGTCGAACCGCGTCATCGGCTACCAGGACGACGCGTACGCCACGTCCAGCACCGCCGACCCAGGCCGGCTCAGCCCGATGGGCCGCGCCGCCCTGCGCCACCGGCCCGCCCCCGCGCTCCGCCCGGACGGCCGCCCCGTCAACCCGCGCTCCCGCCGGGCGCTCGCCGACATGTTCGCGTACGCCCACGCACTGGCCGAAAACCCGCGCCCCGGCAGCGTCATGGCCCAGCTGCGGCAGGGCGGCCTGAGCCGCGCCGAGTTCGAGAACATGTTCTTCCTCTTCGCGGTGGCCGGGAACGAGACGCTGCGCAACGGCATCCCGGGCGGCCTGCTCACCCTCCTCCGGCACCCGGACCAGTTCGCCCGCCTGCGACGGCAGCCGGAACTGACCGGCAGCGCGGTGGAGGAGATGCTGCGCTACTGGCCCCCGGTCATCGACTTCCGGCGCACCGCCACCCGGGACACCGAACTGGGCGGCCGGCGCATCCGGCGCGGCGACAAGGTCGTCGTCTACCACGCCTCCGCCAACCGCGACGAGACCGTCTTCCCCGACCCGGACCGCTTCGACATCACCCGCACCCCGAACGACCACGTCAGCTTCGGCTTCGGCCCGCACTTCTGCCTGGGCAGCCACCTCGCACGCGTACAGATGCGGGCGGTGGTCCGCCACGTACTGGAACAGCTGCCCGCTCTCGAACTCGCGGGGGAGCCGGTCCGGCTGGTCTCCAACTTCCAGAACGGCCTCAGGCACCTGCCGGTCAGGCATTGCCCCGAGCGGCGGGTGTGAAGTAGGCAGTCCTCATGACTGATCTTTGGCCGGCCGGGCCGGAAGCGGGGGACCAGGCGTTCTACAGGAGCCTGGGGGACGGCCGCTACGAGAGCACGTCCGCCACCGCGGGGCCGTGGAGCGCCAAGACGCAGCACGCCGGTCCGCCCTCGGCGCTGCTGGGCCGGGCCCTGGAGGGGCACGAGGCCCGGGAGGGGTTCCGTGTCGCGCGCGTCACCGTGGAACTGCCGCGCCCGGTCCCCGTCGGGGAACTGCGCGTCCAGGTGCGCACCGTACGTTCCGGCGGGCGTACGGAGCTGGTCGAGGGCGAGCTGACCTCGGACGGCGAGACGGTGATGATGGCACGCGCATGGCGCATGGCCGCCGGACCCGCCGACACCCCGCGGCTGCGGCCGGAAACCGACCCGCCGCCCCTGCCCGGCCCGCAGGCGCCGCACACCATGCTCGGCGCGCACCTCGACGGATACATCGCCGCCATGGAGTGGCGCTTCGGGCCCGGACAGAACTTCGACACCCCTGGGCCGGGCACGGTCTGGGCGCGTCAGCGTGTTCCTCTGGTGGCCGGTGAGCCGGACACACCGCTGTCCCGCGCGCTGACCCTGGCCGACAGCAACTGGGCGGTCTCCTTCGAGCTCGACCACGTCCGCCAGTTCGTCATCAACACCGACATCACGCTGGCACTGCACCGCGAGCCGGTCGGCGAATGGCTGTGCATACGGTCGTCGACGGCCGCCAGCCCCGTCGGCTCGGGGCTGGCGGCCGGTCAGCTCGACGACACGGCGGGCGACTGCGGCCGCATTCTGCAGACGCTGCTGGTCGCCGGCCGGTGACGCGGCCGGGGCGGCCCGTGGACGGGCCGACCCGGGGCGTTCCGAAAGGCGCGGCCTAGCACTTGCGCAGGGTCCCCGACGAGTTCTTGATGTTCCCGGCGTACACCCAGCCGGTGTGCTGGGTGCCCGCGACCCGACCGAAGATCCACTTGTTGTTGTGCTCGTTGCGCAGGTAACACCAGTAGAAGAACTTGCGCCCGGAGGCGTACGACTTGGAGGCGCAGTCCTTGTACGGCATGGTCCTGACCGGCGTCCTCCCCTTGAAGTAGCCGTGGCCGCCCGAGTTGTTCCGCACCACCGACGTCCAGTCACAGTGACCGGCGGTGACGGCCTCGGCCGTGGTCGCGCTCAGTCCCACGAGGCTGCCGCCCAGGAGCGTGCCGGCTGCCGCCAGTGTCGCGACGCGCTGTGCGATCTTCATAACTCTCCCCAAGAGTGCTGAATTCGTACACTGCACTCATACTCCACCGGGGCCACGCCTGTACGAGGATGCTTTTCGGTCATTGTGGTGCGAGTGGGACGTAAGGTGCTCCGTGGGGTATCCGTGCCACCCCGCCCCCGGGGTGCGCGGAGATCAGGTCCGTACGGACAGGGACAGCGCGAAGCGCTCCGCGTCGTCCGTCCACCACCGGCTCAACGCGAAGCCCGCGGCGCCCAGTTCGTCCCGTACCCCCTCCTCCCGGAACTTCGCCGAGATCTCCGTCCTGATCTCCTCGTCCGCGGCGAACGGGACCGCCAGGTCCAGCGCCGGGATCTTCACCGTCAGTTCCCTGCGGGCCCGCAGCCGCATCTCGATCCACTCGTGCTCGGTGTTCCACACGGTCACGTGCCGGAAGTCGGCCGGGTCGAAGTCGGCGCCCAGTTCGCGGTTGATGACGCCGAGGACGTTCTTGTTGAATTCGGCGGTGACGCCCCGGGCGTCGTCGTAGGCGGCGACGAGGGTCCGTTCGTCCTTGACGAGGTCGGTGCCCAGGAGCAGGGCGTCGCCGGGGGACAGGAGGTCCCGTACGGAGTGGAGGAAGGCGGCGCGTTCCTCGGGGAGGAGGTTGCCGATGGTGCCGCCCAGGAAGGCCAGGAGGCGGGGGCCGGGGGTGCCGGGGAGGGCGAAACCCTGCTGGAAGTCGGCGACCAGGGCGTGGACGGTCAGGTCCGGGTGGGCGGCCAGGAGGGCTTCGCCGGCCGCGGTGAGGGCGGACTCGCTGACGTCGACCGGGACGTAGGTGTCCAGGCCGGTCAGCGCCGCGATGAGGTGGCGGGTCTTGTCGGAGGAGCCGGAGCCCAGCTCGACGAGGGTGCGGGCGCCGGTGGCCGCGGCGATGTCGGCGGAGTGGTTGATCAGGATTTCGCGTTCGGCGCGGGTGGGGTAGTAGTCCGGCAGGGTGGTGATTTCGTCGAAGAGTTCGCTGCCGCGGGCGTCGTAGAACCATTTGGGCGGGAGTTGTTTCGGGGTGCGGGTCAGGCCGTGGGCGACATCGGCGCGCAGCGCGGCCGTGGTGGCGTCGGCGGGCAGGGTGCGGGTGACGCTGAGGGGACTCACGCGGCGGGCTCCTTGAGCGGGGTGAGTAGGACGTCGGTGGGCGTGGCCGCGAGCAGGGTGTACGCGGGAACCTCGGTCCAGTGGGGGGAGTCGTCGTACGGCTCGGAGGCGACAGTGGTGCTGCGGCCGGGCTCGGCGCGGTAGTACAGGGAGTCGCCCCAGGTGGTGGCGGCGATCGTGGTGCCGTCGGTGAGCAGCAGGTTCAGCCGGGCGCCGGGCGCGGCGGCGGCGACCGCCGTGACGGTGTCCGCCAGTGCCTCGGCGGGTTCCAGGCCGGCGTCGAGCCGGTGGTGCACCAGCGCCCACAGGAAGGCCGAGTCGCAGCGGGCCTGGAGGGACAGCAGCCGGTGTGCGGGCAGTTCGGCGGCCAGGTCCGCCAGTGAGCCGGGCCAGCCCGGCACGGCGCCGTTGTGGCTGAACAGCCACGGCCCGTCGGCGAACGGCGCGGCCGCCGCCTCGGCGTCCGCGCCCGCGAAGGTGGCGTCCCGGACGGCGGCGAGCAGCGCGGTGGTCCGCACCACCCGGCACAGGTCCAGGACGCCGGTGTCGGCCCAGATGGGCCCGCCCCTGCGGTACCGGGCGGGCACCGGGTCGCCGGGCGCGTACCAGCCGACGCCGAAGCCGTCCGCGTTGACCGTGCCGTGGTTCTGGTGGCGCGGCTGCCACGACTGGCGGTACAGGCCGTGGGGCGGCGCCGTGATCAGGGCGCCGAGCGGCAGCTCCGGCCCCAGGTAGGCGATGTGACGGCACATCAGCAACGCCTCCCGGGGCCGGTCCGCGCCGCGGGTGGTTCCTCCGGCGGGACCGGAGCCGGGGCCCTCACGCGCCCGCCGTGCCGGCGTCGCGGGCGGTGCGGAAGCCGGAGAAGATCTGGCGCCGCACCGGCAGGTCCCAGTTGCGGAAGGTGCCCCGGCAGGCCACCGGGTCGACGGCGAACGAACCGCCGCGCAGCACCTTGTACGGCCCGCCGAAGAACACCTCCGAGTACTCCCGGTAGGGGAACGCGGCGAAGCCCGGATACGGCAGGAAGTCGCTCGCCGTCCACTCCCACACGTCGCCGATCAACTGCCGTACGCCCAGCGGAGACTGGCCGTCCGGGTAGCTGCCGACGGACGCGGGGCGCAGGTGCCGCTGACCCAGGTTGGCGTGCGACGGGCCCGGGTCCTCGTCGCCCCACGGGTAGCGGCGCGACCGGCCGGTGGCCGGGTCGTGCCGGGCGGCCTTCTCCCACTCCTCCTCCGTGGGCAGCCGCCGCCCCGCCCACCGCGCGTACGCGTCGGCCTCGTACCAGCTCACGTGCAGTACGGGTTCCTGCGGCGGCACCGGCTCGGTGACGCCGAAGCGCCGCCGCAGCCACCGGCCTCCCTCCCGGCGCCAGAACAGCGGCGCCGTCAGCTTGTGTTCGCGCACGTGGTCCCAGCCCTCGGCGGACCACCAGCGCTCGTCGTCGTACCCGCCGTCGTCGATGAAGTCCTGGTAGGCGCCGTTGCTCACCGGAGTGGTGTCGATGAGGAAGGACGGCAGCAGGCGGCGGTGCGCTGGGCGTTCGTTGTCCAGGGCCCACGGTTCGGTGGAGGTGCCCATGGTGAACGGGCCGCCGGGCACGAGGACCTCGGTGGGCAGGATGCCGTCGGAGGTCACCGGCGGCTCGGGCGCGGTGAGCGCCGCCGGGCCGCGGCGCAGCTGGTGGGTGATGAGCATGGTCTCGTCGTGCTGCTGCTCGTGCTGCGCGATCATGCCGAACGCGAAGCCGGCGTCGAGCAGCGGCCCGCCGCGCAGCGGGCTGCTGTCGAGCACGTCCAGCACCCGGCTCCGTACGTCCGTCACGTAGCCGTGTGCCTCGGCGGGCGGCAGCAGCGGCAGGGACGGGCGCTCGGCGCGCGGGTGCTCGAAGGCGTCGTACACGCGGTCGATGTCGGGGCGCAGCGCGTCACGCCCGCCGACCGCGCGCAGCAGCCACTGCTCCTCCTGGTTGCCGATGTGCGCCAGGTCCCAGACCAGCGGCGACATCAAGGGGGAGTGCTGCGCGGTGAGGTCGTGGTCGTCGACGCAGGTGGTCAGCAGGCGGGTACGGTCGCGCGCGGCGAGCAGGGCACGCGCCGCGCGTTCCCGGAGCGACTCGGGATCGTGGGTCACAGACTGTCCTTCCCAGGAGTGAGCTCGTCCTCGTACGCGGCGTCCACCGCGGCCGGCACGCCGGTCGGCGGCGCGGCTCCGGCCGGCCAAGGCGGTGCGGTGGCCGGCGCGGTCTCCTCGGCGTACGCCCCGTCCAGCAGGTCGTCCGCCGGGCAGCGGCCCCGCGCCACATAGCGCTCGGCGAACCGGGCGACCGCGTCGCTCACCTCGGCCCGCGCGCCCAGCCGCGGCAGCGCCTCCTGCGCGATGGCGAAGCAGGCCAGTGCGGCGGCCTGCAGTTCCGGGTCGGTCAGCGCGCCCCGGGTGGCGTGCCGCCACAGCGGATTGCGCGGCGCCGGCCGCGTACCGGCCGTCTCGGCGAGGGGCTTGACCACGCGGTACGCGCTCTCGGCGGCCTCTGGGTCGTCGAAGAGCGCGGCCGTGACGGCCAGCGGCACGATCCAGCCGCCGTCCCCCGGCTGCGCGTCGATCATGCGCAGCTCCAGGTGCCCGCGCGGCCGTACGGGCGGGAAGAGCGTGGTGACGTGGTAGTCGAGATCCTCCTCGGTGGGTGGGCGCGGCGCGCCCGTACGGACCCAGTCGCGAAACGTCAGCCCCTCGGGCGCGTCCCACGGGCCGTCGTCGCCGCGTACGCACATCACGGGCGCGTCCAGGACATACCCGGCCCAGGCGGCACGCGGGTCCGGGCCGTCGGGCGGGGCGAGGGTGCGGGCGGGGTCCATCTGCGACCACACCACCTGGCGGGTGGAGCGGTAGCCCGTCGGGCAGCCCTCGCTGACGGGTGAGTTGGCGAAGGCGGCGACCAGGACCGCGCCCAGCAGATGCGCCAGCTTCCAGCGGCGCCCGAGCCCCAGCGGGCCGGGCTCCTCGTGCCCGGCGTCCACACAGACCTGGACCGAGGCGGTGCCGCACATCATGGACCGGCCGGCGCCGCCCCAGCGGTCGAAGTACGCCTCCATGGCGTTGTAGCGGGGGTCGGTGAGCACCCGGCGCGGCGGGTGCCAGGGATTGTGGCCGTGTCCCGCCATGCCGAGGCCCATCTCCCGCATCGCGGGGCGTACCAGGGCCAGGTCGGCCGAGACGGCCTCGACGCATGCGGTGATGGATGTGGCGGGCAGCGAGCTGAGCTCCAGCTGGCCGCCGGGTTCGAAGGTGAGGGCCGACCGCAGGGGGAGGGCGCGGAGTGCGGCGGCCGCTTCGCGGTGTCGTACGGGGTCGACGGGACATCGGGGGTTGTGGGCGTCGTGCACGAGCCATTCGATCTCGACGCCTATGTAGCGGGGTGGTCCGGTCTTGAAGCAGATGCCACGCAGGTGGGCCTCCAGCTCCGCCTCCGTGACCGACGGCCGTGCAGGCATGGGCTCCAACTCCCTCGGATCGGGACGGCGGCTGCCGTCCGACGGCGGGGTCGCCGCCCTCCACCTAATCGGGTGCGGGCGGTGCACTCAAGGGCACATTCTCGTCCCCCCGGTGCCGGTGCGCGAGGGCACCCGCGCGTGTCTGTGCGGCCCCGGGGCCCGCGCACCCGCTCCTGCCTGGGCGTTTACGGTGACACAAGTGATGCGGAGGTTTCGTGTCTTTGTGCGAATTTGGTGAGGGGCGGGGTGCGCGGGGCCCCGTATCAGGCCCAGACCTCCCGTTCCGGGCGTCGGGGATCGTCGAGCGGGGACCACTCGGCGTCGATGCGCATCGTGGTCCGGCGCCCGGTGTCGTACGGGTCCCAGCCGGGACTGCCGGTCGCGGCGAACCGGACCCAGCTCCCGTGCATCCTGGCGGCCAGCTCCTCGGGTGGCGCGTCGGGGCCGAGCAGGGCGGCAGGCCCGCGCAGCCGGGACAGATGCGCGAGGTCGAAGACGAAGGGCAGCTCCATAGCGTGGGCGGCGCCGAGCGTCGCGTCCAGCGCGGAGGAGCGCCATGCGAACTCGTAGGCGAAGGTGACGGCCCCCTGACGGGCGGCGTGGGAGGCGTGGGCGGCGGCCAGGGCCCGGCTGCCCGCGCCGAACAGGGCGTCGGTCATGACGGCGGACCGCAGGGCCCCGAAGGATGCCTTGGGGCGTGCCGTCCGGTACGTCTCGACGAGCCGCGCCGGGTCCGGGTGCGAGCGGGCCGCCACCGCGTCGACGTCCGCGGCGGTCGAGGTGGTGTAGCGCCCCACCGGGGCCAGGTAGAGGTTGCCCTCCTCGGCGTTGGTCCCGATGAGCAGGTCGGCGCCGGCGCCGTGGCCGGCGGCGACGGATACGGCGGGCTGGGTGGCCAAGACCAGGCCGAAGGGGCTGAGGCCGAGCAGCGGGTCGCGGTCCGTTTCCGTCCGCAGGTCGATGCCCGTGACCCGGGACGCGGCCGCTACCAGGCGCTCGTCGCCGATGTCCGCGAAGGCGTCGGCGCGCGGCTCCACGCCGAGCGCCGTGGCCGCCGCCCGGGTGACGCGGGCGGCCTGCTCGGGCGTGAACGCCCCCAGGCCGCTGCCGCTCTGGACGATCGCCCGGCGGAAGAGGCCCGCGGCCTCGGGGGCCGCGAGGACGCCGCCGACGAGGGTCGCCCCGGCCGACTGGCCGAAGAGGGTGACGCGGTCCGGGTCACCGCCGAACGCGGCGATGTTCTCCCGCACCCAGCCCAGCGCGGCGACGACGTCGAGCAGGCCGCGGTTGGCGGGCGCGCCGGGGAGGTCGAGGAAACCGGCGATGCCGAGCCGGTAGTTCAGGGTGACGAGGACGACGCCGTCGCGGGCGAAGGCGGCGCCGTCGTACAGGGCGGACCGCGTCGATCCGGCGACGTACCCGCCACCGTGGACGAAGACCATGACGGGCAGCCCGCCGCCCGCGCCGGCGGGGGCCCAGACGTTGACGGTGAGGTAGTCCTCCCCGCGGCTCCAGCCGTCGCCGAAGTAGGGCGACATGTCCAGGCTGCCGAGGTCGCGCGGGGACTGCGGCGCGTTGGGGCCGGGCGTGGTGGCGTCCCGTACGCCGTCCCACTTCGCGTGCGGCCGTGGCGGCGCGAACCGGCCGGCGCCGCGCGGAGGGGCGGCGTAGGGGATGTTCAGGAAGACGGCGGAGCCGTCGCTCCGGCGCAGACCGCGGACCGCGCCCTGCGCGGTGGTCACGACGGGGTCGGGGCGGTGGTTCACGAGTGGTGCCTTTCCGTGGGGCTCAGCTCTGCTCGGTGTACGGGGGCGTACGGGGGCGAAGGTTTGCCGGGGCGCAGGCGTACGGCTCGGAGGCCTACGGGGTGGAGGCGTACGGCCCGGAGGTTCACGGGGCGAAGGGGGCCCAGCCCTTGATGGCGAACCCGTTCCCGTCGCGCACCACCTCCGCGGCGCCGTGGCCGCCCAGGTGCGCGGGGATCACGAGTGCGTTGGTGTCGGCCGCCCGGCCCAGCACCTTGCGGCGGGTGGCGCGGGCGCCCGCGGGGTCCTCGCAGAAGCAGCTGTTGGCATCCGGTTCGAGGATCTGCGCCGGGCTGTGCAGCAGGTCGCCGACGAACACCGCGCGGTCCGGGCCGGAGGCGAGAGTCAGCACCGAGGAGCCGGGGGTGTGCCCGGGAGCGGCGTCCAGGCGGAGGTTCGCGTCGATCCGGTGGCTGCCCTCCCACAGCTGTGTCAGACCGGCCGCGTGCACCGGTGCCACGCTGTCCTCGAAAACGTTCTGGTTTCCGCGGCCGAGCCGCGGCCGGTGGCCGTTCAGGGGATTCCAGAAGTCGAAGTCGTCCTTGGGCATCAGATAGGTGGCGTTGGGAAAGGTGGGGACCCAGTCCCGCCCGTCCAGATACGTGTTCCAGCCGACGTGGTCCACGTGGAGATGCGTGTTGATCACGATGTCCACGTCCTCGGGCGCGACACCGGCCCGCGCGAGATCCCCCAGGAAGCCGGTGTCCAGACGGCTCCAGACCGGCGAGTACGGGCGCTCCTTGTGATTGCCCACCCCGGTGTCGACGAGGATCGTCCTGCCCTCGCTGCGCAGCACCCATGTCTGGATCGCGGAATTCACGATGCCGGTCCCGGGGTCCAGGAAATGCGGCGCCAGCCAGGAATGGTCCTGCCACACGCCGTCCGGTATTCCGGGGAAGAAGGTGGCCGGCGTCATGTCGACGGGGCCGAAGTATTCCCGTACGCGGGTGATGGTGACGTTGCCCAGCTCGATGGTTTCCATGAAATGCCTTCGGTGTTCGTGCGAATGGGGGATGTGCGGGAAGCCGGAATATCCGGGGAATTCGCGGCTGTCCCGGAAACCGTACGAACGGGCCGGTCCGCGCGGTATCCGTCACCTGACTGCACCCGCCGGGAGGCCCGCCCGGACACCGGCTCCGCCGCTTGTAGCCTGGGCGGGACGAGGCAAGGCGGCTCCGGCCCGGGAGCCCACGATTCTGGAGACCCCGTGGACGAGCACGCAGCGGCCGTCGGTGTGCCCACGGGCCGGGAGCCGGACGTGGGGGAGCCGGCCGTCGGCTGGGAGCCGCACGCCGAGGAGCCGGTCGTCGGCCGGGACGCGGAACTGGCCCGCCTCTTCCGTACGGTGGACGCGCCGTCGGCCGCCGGCCCGGTGCTGGTGCTCGTCGGGGACCCGGGTGCCGGGAAGAGCGTGCTGCTGGGCGCCGCGGCACACCGGGCCGCGGCGAAGGGCGCCCGCGTCCTGCGCGCCGAGGGCAGCGAGTCGGAGGCGGGCCTGGCGTTCTCCGCGCTGCACCAGTTGCTGCGGCCGGTACGGGCCGAGGCGGACGGGCTCCCGGTGAGGCAACGCCAGGCGCTGCACGACGCCTTCGGTACGGGGCGGTCCCTGTCGGTACCCGACCCCATGCTGACCGGGGTCGCCGTCCTGGGCCTGCTGTCGGCCCTGGGCGACCGGGGGCCGGTGATCGTCGTGCTGGACGACGCGCAGTGGTGCGACCGCGCCTCCCTGGACGCGCTGTCCTTCGCCGCCCGACGGCTGGCGGGGGAACCGGTCACGATGCTGCTGGGCACCCGGACCGGCGACCACCCACCGGGATTCGGCCGCCACGTACCGACGCTCACCCTCGGGCCGCTCGACGCCGCCGCGGCCCGCCGCCTGCTGGACCTCCAGCCGTACGGGACCACCGGCCGGACCCGGCAGTCGGTCCTCGACCAGGCGGACGGCAACCCCCTCGCGCTGATCGAACTGGCGAGGGCGGCAGCCGCATCCGGAGAGCCGCCTTCCATGGGCCCTCTCCCGCTCACCGACCATCTTGAGCGGATCTTCGCCGCCCGACTGCACGGCCTCCCGGCCCCCACCTCGCGGGCCCTGCTGCTCCTGGCCGCCACGGACGGCGCCGACTCCACGGGCACTGCCGCGGCCGGGCTGCCGCACGCCGAGGACGGCGCGTGGCAGCCCGCCGAGGAGGCCGGGCTGGTCCTCCGCACCGGCCGGGACATCCGGTTCCGCCACCCGCTGATCCGGTCCGCCGTGTACTACGCGGCGCCCTTCGCCGCACGGTGCGACGCCCACCGCACACTCGCCGGGATGCTGCGGGACGAGCCGGACCGGCGTGCCTGGCACCTGGCCGCCGCCTCCCCGCACCCGGACGCCGCCGTGTCGGCGGAGCTGGAACGGACCGCCAACCGGGCCCGCCGCCGCGGCGGTCACGCGGCGGCGGCCCAGGCCCTGCAACGCGCCGCGCAGCTCACGCCGCGCCGCGAGGACAGCGCCCGGCTGCTGGTCGAAGCCGCCGGTGCGGCCGTGTTCACCGGCGACATCGCCTGGGTCGAGGAACTGGCCGCAGCGGCCCGCGCGCGCACCGACGACGTGTCGCTGCTGGCCGCCGCCGCGGTGCACGCCGGGCGGCTGGCGGTACTGACCGTGCGTCACAGCGCGGTCTTCACCCGGCTCGTCGACGCCGCCGAGCAGCTGGCGGCCTCGCAGCCGGCCACCGCCCTGGACCTCCTGGCCGGAGCGGCCGTGGTGCGCTTCTACTCCGGAGAGGACGCCCAGCGGCTCCGTATCAGGGCAGTCCTCCGGCTGATCCCGGAGCACGGCTCAGACGCATGGCTGCGCACCTGGGTAAGGGCCGTGTCGGACCCCCTCGACGCCAGACCCGAACTCATCTCCCGGCTGCCGCGGACGGCCGCCGACGCGGCGCGCCGGCCGGACCGGCTCACCGCGCTCGGGGTCATGGCGTGGCTCCTGGACGAGACCCCGCAGGCCGCCCGTGCCTTCGACGAGGCCTTCGACCGCTGGAAGGCGCACGGGGCCCTGCCCGAGGGGCTGGAGGGCGCCGCCGCCTGGACCTACGTGGAGCGGGGGAGATGGGACCAGGCCCGCGAGGTCTGCGCCCGTATGGCCGCGGTCGGCGCCGCCGCCGGCCTCGACCACGCGGTGGCGTGCGCGGCCGCGGTGGACGCCACCGTACTGGCCTACCAGGGCGACGCGGCGGCAGCGCGTGCCCGGGCCGACGAAGCGCTCGCCCTGATCGATCCGCTGGAGAGCCGCTCGGTGACCGTCTACGCCCGTCGTGCGCTCGGGGCCGCCGCGGCAGCGGAAGGCGCGTACGAGGCCGCGTACGGCCAACTCCGCTCGGCCTTCACGGCGGACGGCGCGCCGGTCCACTACCACGCCTCCTACCCGGCCCTCGCGGACCTGGCCGCCGCCGCGGTACGCAGCGGCCGCCGCGAGGAGGCCGCCGCGATCGTCGAACGCTGTGCCCGCGAGCTCGGGGACCACGCCCCGCCCCGCCTCCGCGCGCTGCTCGGCCGGGCCCGCGGTCTGCTCACGGAGCCCGGGGACGCCGAGCCGCACTTCCGGGCGGCCCTGGCGGACCGCACGTCCGGTCACCGGCCCTTCGAACGCGCCCAGACCCAACTGGACCTCGCCGAGTGGCTGCGGCGCCGTCGGCGCATCGCCGAAGCGCGACCGCTGCTCACCGAGGCGCTGGAGACCTTCCGGCGCCTGGGCGCGCGCCCGTGGATCGAACGCGCCCGTGCCGAAGCGCGCGCCGCCGGCCTCGACGTCACGGCCTCGGCCCCCGACGCCCTCGCCGGACTGACCCCGCAGCAACAGCAGATCGTCAGGCTCGCCGCCCGCGGGCTGACCAACCGCGACATCGGCGAGAAGCTGTTCCTGTCGCCCCGCACGGTCGGCTCGCACCTGTACCGGAGCTTCCCCAAACTGGGCATCACCGCCCGCTCCCAGCTGCGTGACCTCGTCGAGGACACCCTCGTGGCCGGCCCGGCCGACGGCCCCTCCACAGCGGTTTCCTGAGCCGGACCCACGTACGATCTTCCGGCACGGGACGGCGTACGAGGGGACACGATGACGGGAACGGGAAGAAGCGGCCGGCGCGCCAAGGGCGCGCGGCCCCTGGCGGTCTTCGACCTGGACGGCACGCTCGCCGACACCGGGCACCGCCAGCACTTCCTGGAGCGCAGGCCGCGCGACTGGAAGGGCTTCTTCGCCGCGGCACCGCAGGACCCGCCGCTCGCGCCGGGCGTGGAACTGGCCCGGGAGAGCGCCGAGGAGTGCGAGGTCGTCTACCTGACCGGCCGCCCCGAGCGCTGCCGCCGGGACACACTGGCCTGGCTCGGACGGCACGGCCTGCCCGAGGGCCGCCTGTACATGCGCCCGAACGACGACCGGCGCCCCGCCCGCCACACCAAACTGGACCTGCTGCGCCGCCTCGCGGGCAGCCGCGAGGTACGGCACGTCGTGGACGACGACGAACTGGTCTGCGACGCCTGCGAGCAGGCGGGCTTCCCGGTCGTACGGGCCCGGTGGGCAGCCCCTTCCACGGCCCTGAAGGACGCCCAGGAACGCGAGGGCCGCACGTGATCGGCGCGGGTGCAGGGCGGTGACGGCGCGGGTGGGCGGGTGGCGGAGGGCGACGGACGGCTACGTCGCGACGGTACCGTAGCGTCGCTACGGGCCTGAGTGGCGGTCGTGACGTGACGTCGCAACGAGTCCGTAGCGTCACGACGATCCGGTAGCGTCGCGACGGGCATGGGTCGCCCCTGACGTCGCGACGATGCCGTAGCGTTGCGGCGAGCCCGTGCCGTTACGACGGTCCGGTAGCGTCACGACGGTCCCCGGCCGTCCCTCACCCCTCGAACCGGAATCGGCGGGCCGCCTGCGCGGCGTCGATGCCCTGGGTGCGGCCGGGGACCTCATGGACCGCGGAGATGCCCTCCGCCAGCAGGTGCCCGGTGCGGGCGGACTCTCGTACCAGTGCCGCGTACGCGGAGATCTCCGCGTCCGGGATCTGTTTCGCGCGCTCCCGGCTCTGCAGGAGCAGGACGGGCTCGCACGGCGCGAACCGCAGCGCGGTCACCGGCACGCCGAACTTCCAGGCGATGGCCACCAGTCGTTCCCGTCCTCGGGGCAGCGCGTTCGTCGCGTCGATCAGGACGGTGCGCCCCTCGTCCAGCCGCTCGGCGACCCTGCGGTCGCGCTCCTCGAAGACCAGCGCGTCCACCGTCTCCCGATCGACGCCCGGGCCGAACAGTTCCTCGGCGATGGCGTCGCTGGACACGACGGCCTCGGCGGGCAGCCGGCCCTGGGCGACCAGTTCCCCGGCGAAGGTGCTCTTCCCGGCGGCCGGCGCCCCGACGAGCAGTACCAGCCCGGCCGGGACCACCACGGGGGTGTCGCCCGCGCCGTCCATCGCGCCATCATCCACCGCCGTCCCGCCGGGGTGAACGCCCCGCCCGTACCTGGTGGCGGCGGGCCTTCGCGCGGTTGCCGCACAGCTCCATGGAGCACCAGCGGCGGTTGTGCGCGGGGGAGCGGTCGACGAAGCGCAGGGCGCAGCCGTCCGCGCCGCACACGCGTACCCGCCGGACCTCGGGCGACGGCAGCAGTGCCACCGCGTCCTGGGCGACCAGGGCGAGGCCCGCGGCGAGGTCGGCGCGCACCGGGCCGGGCGTCGTTGAGTTCACCAACGTGCCGTCCACGATGGCAAGTTGTGGCGCGGGGAGGGGGAGTGCGGCCGCTGTCCGGTTCAGGAGGGCCAGGTCGGCCGAGGTGGGGAGTGAGCCACTGGCCGCCGCGAGCGCCGCCCGGTCCAGCGCGTCACGCAACTCCCGTGCCAGGGCGAGCGCTTGAGCGTCCCGCGCCGCCGCCGGGCGGGCCGTGACGGGCAGCCCGGCCCACTCCAGCCAGCGCCGCAGGTCCTGCGGCACGAGCAGCGTCTCGCGCGGCGTGCGCAGCCGGTCCCGCAGGGTGTTGACGAAGTCCAGGCATATCCGCCCGCCGTACCGGAGCCACGCGTCCTCGCTCGACATGCTTGCCACTCTACTAACCCCCTGAGAAGGTTAGGCGGGCGCGGACCGTCGGCCGGCCGTGAAGTCGGCAGTCGGTGGATCGGTACAGGAACCGCATGGGAGGGAACGGACGGTGGACGTGGACGGTACGAGCACGGGTGTGGCCCAGGTGGACGGCGTACGGCTGCACTACACCCGGGCGGGCTCCGGCCCGCTGGTGGTGCTGCTGCACGGCTGGCCGCAGACTGCCCGCTGCTGGCAGCCGGTCCTCGGCGAACTCGCCCGGCGCTACACGGTGGTCGCGCCCGATCTGCGGGGCTACGGCCGCAGCGACAAGCCCGTCACCGGTTACGACAAGCGGCGGATGGCCGCCGACATGGCCGGTCTCGTCGAGTCGCTGGGCTTCGCGCACGCCAGTGTCGTCGGACACGACCGAGGCGCGCGGGTGGCGCACCGCTGGGCGCTGGACCGGCCCGAACAGGTGGAGCGGATCGTGCTCCTGGACATCGTGCCGACGCGCGAGATGCTCCGCCGCCTGGACAGCACGATCGCCGCCGGATACTGGCACTGGTTCTTCCACCTCCAGCCCGACCTGCCCGAGCGGCTGGTCGGCCCGGACGTCCGCGGCTATCTGGAGTACTTCTTCGAACGGTGGACCTACAACCGGCACGCGCTGCCCGACGAGGCCGTGGACGCGTACGTGGCGGCGTTCTCCCGCCCCGGCGCGCTGCGCGCGGGCTTCGACGACTACCGGGCCACGGAGGCCGACACCGCCCTGGATGACGCGGACTTCGCCGAGGGGCGGCTGCTGACCGTTCCCGTACTGGCCCTGTGGGGAGCGGTCGGGCTGCCCGCGAAGCTGCCGACGCTGGACATCTGGCGGGACCATTCCGCCCGCCCGGAACAGGTCACCGGCGCCGAGATCCCCGAATGCGGCCACTTCATCGCGGAGGAGGCACCACAGGCGCTGCTCGCACACCTACGCGACTTCCTGCCGAAGCCCGACTGACGGCGCCCGCCCCGCCCTGCTTCCCACGCCCGCCCCGCTGCGTCACACCCGCCCACTGCCCACCAGGGCGGAATGCGGCAGCACCAGCCTCCCGTCCGCCCCCGCGAACTCCGCGCACAGCGCGTCGTACCGGTGCCTGATCTCCGCCACCGTCGCGGGCGTTTGGCTCACCACGACCTGTCCGACCGACGCGACCCCGGCGGCGGGACCGCTCCACCACTCCTCGGCGCCGGCCCGGTGCTCCCAAGTGAGCGTCCGGCAGCGCACATCGGCAAGGCCCGCGTCGCGCAGCAGAAGGGCGAAGCCCTCCTCCGTGCGCGCGAAGTCGTCCTCGGGGGCGAGCGTGGGCAGGTGGTCGGGCCGGGAGACGCCGGCGGCTCGAATAGCACGTCCGAACAGGGCCTGGCCGGGTGCGGGTGGTGTCGCCCAGATGGTGAGCGCGATCCGGGCGCCGGGGCGCGCGACCCGGCGCAGTTCGGCGAGCGCGGCGCGGGGGCGCCCGACGTGGTTGAGGACGAAGTTGCCCACCACGGCGTCGAACCGGCCGTCGGCGAAGGGCAGCCGGGGCAGTGCGGCGACGCACACGGCCGCATCCGCGGCGGCCGAGGCCGCGCGGGCGGCCATACCGGGGTCGGCGTCCACGGCCGTGACCGCGGCGCCCCGTTCAACGGCGGCGCGGGCCGCGGCTCCGGTGCCGGTCCCGGCGTCGAGTACGCGCAGGCCGGGCCGTACGTCCGCGGCGTCCAGCAGCGCCGGCACCGGGTGGGCGCAGAGCGCGGCGAAGCTCCGCTCGTACGCCTCCGCCCGCCCGGCCCAGGCCCGGCGTTCGGCCTCGTCGAAGGCCGTGACATCCGTGGACACCCGCACAGCACGCACCATGCCCCCTCCCACGCCCCCCAGCCCCTTCCCCTCATCCCCTCCCACGCCTTTTCCCTCCTCCCCCGGGGGCCTCCCGGCCACCGCCGACCCCCCGTCAGAACGTCGCGCCCACCCCGCCGTACGGGGTGCGCGGCCACCCCGAATAGCAGAAATGACCGGGCGCCCACAAGAACCGGACGCCCCCATTCCGAAACTTGTCATAGACACGAAGACGCTATTGGATCAGGGGCAAGGGGTGCGTACTATGCGCCATAGTTCACGAGTCAAAGACCGGCATGTCTGTTTCCAAATCCGGCCGACTGTGCCATATCGATGCTGAGAGGTGGTCAGGCGTGGGACCCGAGCTGACCGTTCCGCCGACCTACTCGCCCATACCGCCCGCCATCCACCCCCGGCACGTGGAGATCGAGGCCTGGACCACCGCTTGGGCGAAACGTTTTGCCATAGGTTCCGACGAATTGCGCGGCCGGCTGGTCACCCACGGAATCGGCGGTTTTTCCGCCCGCATCCTGCCCGACGGACGGGAGG
Source organism: Streptomyces sp. NPDC059788 (assembly GCF_042732265.1). NCBI lineage: Bacteria > Bacillati > Actinomycetota > Actinomycetes > Kitasatosporales > Streptomycetaceae > Streptomyces > Streptomyces sp. NPDC059788. The sequence continues at coordinate 24,466 of NZ_JBHWHY010000007.1, forward strand.
AGGTCGTCTCCCTCCTCGCCGACTTCGTCCTGTGGCTCTTCGGCGTCGACGACGGCTACTGCGAGGAGAGCGACCTCGGCCACGACCCCGGCGAGCTGACCGGCGTACTGCACCGGCTGCTGCGCGTCGCCCAGAACCCCGAGGCGCCGACCCTGCCGGGCGACAGCCTCGCCGAGGGCCTGCGCGACCTGCGGCACCGCGTGTCCCGGCACGGCACCGCCGGCCAGGCCGCCCGCTGGATCGACGCCCTGCGCGAGTACTTCTTCTCCGTCGTGTGGGAGGCGTCCTACCGGCGCTCGGGCACCGTCCCGAGCCTGCCGGACTACACCCTGATGCGCCTGTACGACGGGGCGACCTCGGTCGTCCTGCCGATGCTGGAGATGGGGCACGGCTACGAACTCCAGCCGCACGAGCGCGAGCACACCTCCGTGCGCGCCGCGGCCGAGATGGCCTCCTTCATCATCACCTGGGACAACGACATCTTCTCCCACCACAAGGAGAGCCGGGGGACGGGCTACTACCTCAACGTCCTGCGCGTCCTGCAGAACGAGTACGGCACCTCCCAGGACGAGGCCCTGGCCACGGCGATAGCCCAGCGGGACCGCGTGATGACCCTGTTCATGCGCCTGTGCGCGCACCTGCGGCAGCAGGCCAGCCCGCAGCTGCGCCAGTACCTGCACAACCTGGGCACGTTCATCCGCGGGTCCCAGGACTGGGGCATCACCTCCCGGCGCTACACCACCCCGGACGACCCGGCCCGGCTGCCGTCCACACTGCGCTCCACGCCCACCGACGACAGCCACGCGCCCCTGGACATCCCCGTCATTTCCTGGTGGTGGGGCCTGGTCCCGGCCGCCCACGCCCCGGCGATGGGAACGGACGACGGCGCGCGCCCGCGCGCGTGGGCGGCGCAGCCCGCCGGCTGACCGCTGCCCTTCCCCGTCACTCCGCCGGGTCGTCCGGCCGCTCACCGAGCCGGTTGCGGCCGGTCAGGGTCCGCTGGAGGCGGCTGAGCGCACCGCTCGGCGACCTCCTGCGCAGGGCGGCGCGCGCGGCGTTCGCGCCGGGCGCGCCGTGCACGCCGCCGCCCGGGTGCGCCCCGGCCGAGGCCAGGTAGAGGCCCTTGACCGGTGTCTCCGGGCGCCCGGTGCCCGGCACCGGGCGGAAGACGAGTTGCTGGTGCATGGCGGTCGTACCGCCGTTGATGGCGCCGCCGTGCAGGTTGGCGTCGAGTGCCTGGAGCGTGGGCGGCGCGAGGACGCGGCGGGCCCGGACCCGGGAGCGGAAGCCCGGCGCGTACCGTTCCACCTGTTCCTCCAGCCGGTCCGCCATCGCCTCCCGCTCGCCGTCGCTCCAGGTTCCGGTGATGCCCGAGTCCCCGGCGTCCGCGCGGATGTCGTGCGGTACGTGGGTGTACGCCCACGCCGACTCCGTACCGGCCGGTGACCGCGTGGCGTCGGCGGTGGTCATCTGCCCGAAGAGGGCGAACGGCCGGTCGGGGACCCGGCCCGCCGCGAGCTGCGCGGCGAACCGCGTCAGTTCGTCGACGCCGTCGGCCAGGTGCACGGTACCGGCGTCTGCCGCCTCCCGGGCGGTCCAGGGCACCGGGCCGTCCAGGGCCCAGTCGACCTTGAACGTCGCGAAGTCCCACTGGAAGCGGCGCAGGTCCGCCAGCAGCCGCGTGGGCAGGTGGCGGCTGTCGACCAGGTCGCCGTAGAGGGCCGGTACGGAGACATCGGCCAGCACGGCCCGGCCCGCCGGGACCGACTCGCCGCCGGCGGTGCGTACGGCCACGGCGCGGCCCGCCCGTACGACGACCTCGGTGACACGTTCCCCGCAGCGCAGCACGCCGCCGCGCGCCTCCAGCCGCCGTACCAGGGCCTCCGTCAGCGCGCCCGCACCGCCGACCGGTACGGGGAAGCCGTGCGACTGGGCGAGCATGGACATCAGCCACCCGAAACCGCCGCTGCCCGCGGCCTCCGGCGCGAGGTCGGCGTGCAGGGCGTTGCCCGCGAGCAGCAGTCGGCCGCCCTCGCCGCCGAACTCCTCCTCGCCCAGGCGCCGCACGGGCAGCACCAGCGTGCGGGCCAGCCGCAGGCCGCCCGCGCCGCGCAGCCGGGCGGCGAGCCGGGCCGTGGCCCGTACCGGCGGGAACGGCGTGAACAGCGCGCCCAGGATGTCCGGCCCGACCCGGTCCCAGATGTCGCACAGCCGCCGCCAGGCGTCGCCGTCGCCCGCGGCGAAGCGGTCCAGCCCGTCGGCGGTGGCCGGCCGCCGCCGTTCCAGCACCGCGCAGCGCCCGTCGGCCAGCGGATGCGCGAGGACCCGGGGCGCGTGGCTCCACCGCAGTCCGTGGGCGTCGAGGCGGAGCGCGGCGAGCACCGGCGAGGCGGCGGCGAGCGGGTAGAAGGAGCTGCACAGGTCGTTGACGTAGTCGGGGTGCACGCCGCGGTCGCTGCGTACGGCGCCGCCCGCTTCGGGCTGCGCCTCCAGGACCTCCACGCTCCAGCCCGCGTCGGCCAGCAGGTTGGCGGCCACCAGCCCGTTCGGGCCGGCGCCGATCACCACCGCGTCCGGCATCGCCGCCTCCTGACCGCCCGCTCCGCACCTCCGGGAGCCGCGCACAGCGGAATCCCGGGAGTCGCCTGCCCCGCACCCCCGGGAGCCGCCCGCCCCGGCCGGGCCGCATCCCCGCTCCGGGCCGTCACGCCGCCTCGCCCGGCTGCCGCGGGCAGCCCTCCACGACCTTGGCCAGCCTGCTCAGCATCTTGCGGTGCCGGAGCTGGAACAGGGCGTCCAGGACGGTGTTGTGCACCAGGCCGCCGGGCCCTTGCAGGGGGTGTTCGTCCATGATGACCAGGCTGTGGTCGCCCCAGGGGCGGATCTCGACGGCGATCCGCGCGGTGCCCAGCGCTCCGCTGTCCACTTCCAGTTCCAGCTCCCGGGGGGCTTCGCAGCGCCGGACGACGGTCCGGCCGCTGAGCGACCACGGCCCCAGGTGCACGCTGTAGGCGATCGTCGATCCCAGCTCCGGCCAGACGCCTTCGCACGGCCGCGACCAGTAGGGGCCGACCACCCAGTCCTGGTACCGTCCGCCGTCGGCGAGCACCGCCCACACCGCGTCGGGGTGCCTTTTGATCAGCTGATGTCTTACCGCCATGCGGTCTCCAGCGTCGGGGGGAACCGGGCACCGGCGTCGCCTGCCAGCCTAGGCGGGCCCCGTCGTTCCGGCCTCCGGGGCCCGTCCGTGCGCCCGTGGCACTCCGGCCCCGAGGACGGGAGGGCGCGCGCCGGGCCGCGGCCCTGGCACGGCGTTACGTTGGAAAGGCCCGGCCCCCTTGCGTCCCCTGGACCCACCCCACCCCCGTCACCGCACGCAGACCGTGCCCCGCCTGTCACCGCACGCAGACCGTGGAGGCCCGACCGTGAGCCACGACCCACCATGAGCCACGACCCCCTGCGCGGACGCACCGCCGTGGTCACCGGCGCCGCGCGCGGCCTGGGCGCGCACATGGCGCGTTCACTCGTACGGCGGGGAGCCGACGTGGCCCTGCTCGGGCTGGAGGAGGACGCGCTGGAGCGGGTCGCGGCCGGCCTGCCGGGACACGCCGCGCACTGGCCGGTGGACGTGACCGACGAGGACGCCATGGACCGCGCCGCCGCGCTCGTGGAGCGCCGCTTCGGCCCGCCGTCCGTCGTGGTCGCCAACGCCGGGGTGGTCGCGGGCGGCCCCTTCCTCGACACCGATCCGGCCGTCTGGCGCCGCGTCGTCGAGGTCAACCTGATCGGCAGCGCGGTGACCGCCCGCGCCTTCCTGCCCGCGCTCCTGCGCACCCGCGGCTACTTCCTCCAGGTCGCCTCCCTCGCGGCCATCGGCCCGGCGCCGCTGCTCTCCGCCTACTGCGCCTCGAAGTCGGGGGCGGAGACCTTCGCCCAGGTCCTGCGCGCCGAGCTGGCCCACCGCGGGGTGGGGGTCGGCATCGCGTACCTCAGCTGGGCGGACACCGAGATGGTCCGGGCCTCCGACCGCCGGGCGGCGATACGGGTGCTGCGCGGCCACCTGCCGTGGCCGGCGTCGAAGACCTACGACGCCGAGGCGGTGGCGGACCGCATGGTCCGCGGCATCGAACGCCGGGCCGCCGCCGTCTACGCACAGCCGTGGCTGCGCGCGGGCCAGGCGGTCCGCGCAGTGCTGCCGGGGATCGTCACCGAGGGCTCCCGCCGCGCGTTCCCGCGTCTGGCGGGCCGTGCCGACCTTACGCCGACCGGGCTGCTCGGGCCGGGCGGCCGGGCGGCCGAGGCCCCCGGCGACTTCCGCGGCTGACCGTTCGGCATACGGGGGAGAGGGCGCGGCCGTTCGGCGCAACCGGCGCGGCGGGTGCGCCACGGCCGGGACAGGCTCGGGCCATGGACCAAGCATCGGCTCCCCGGGCGCGGCCCGGGCTCGTGTTCCTGCTGGTGGCGGCCGGGGTCGCCGCCGCCCTCACCCCCGGCGCCGCGGCCCAGGACCGTACGGGCACCGCGGCCGCACACCGGACCCCTGCCGTTCCGTCCTCCGCCTCCGCGGCGTCCGGCCGTACGGTCTCCGCCTGGCTGCCCTACTGGGACGACACCCAGGGCGCCTACCGCGACGCCCTCCGGCACGCAGCGCAACTGCACACCGTCAGCCCCTTCTGGTACCGGGCCACCTCCGCCACCACCATCAAGAGCCAGCCGGGCACGGGGGACAAGCGGATCGTCGCCGGGCTGCACAAGGCCGGCATCAAGGTCGTGCCCACCGTCAACGAAGCCATGGACGCCACCGCGATGGCCGCTCTGCTGCACGACCGCGCCCGCCGCGGCGCGCACATCGCGGCGCTGCTGCGGCTGGTGGCCTCGCGCGCGTACGACGGCATCGACCTCGACTACGAGACGATGGCCACCACGGGCAATGCCCGGGTGCGGGAGCGGGTGCGGACCGGGTACTCCCTGTTCGTCGACCGGCTCTGCACCCAACTGCACGCCAGAGGCAAGAGCTGCGTCATCACCGTGATGGCCCGCACCGGCACCTCCGGCAAGGCGTACGACTACGCGCGCCTCGGCAAGGCCGCCGACCGAGTCCGGATCATGGGCTACGACCTGCACTGGGCCGAGGGTTCGCCGGGGCCGCTGTCCTCCCTCGCCTGGTACGAGGAGTTCCTGCGCCACGCGACCCGCACCGTGCCGCGCGACAAGCTCGAAGTGGCCTTCCCCGGATACGGCTGGGACTGGACCCAGGGTTCCAAGGCCCGCGCCAAGCACCTGACCTGGAAGCAGGCGGAGGCGCTGCGCCGCGCCAAGGGCGCCGCCTACCGCTTCGACGCGAAGTCCGGCACGCCCCACTTCACGTACCGGGCGGGCCGGGCCGTGCACCACGTCTGGTATCAGGACGCGCGCGGTGTCGCGGCGCACCTGCCGCTGCTGCGGAAGTACGGCGTGCGGAACACCGGTCTATGGGCGCTCGGGTTCGAGGACCCGCGGTTCTGGAAGGTGCTGCGCGGCGAGTAGCCGCAGCGCCGCTTCGGAGGGCGAACCGGCCCGTGCGCTGAACATCAGCAGACCCTGCCCGGAGCCGTCCGGCGTCTGCGCCATCTCGAAGTCCAGCTCCATGGCGCCCACCAGCGGGTGGTGGAAGCTCTTGACGCCGAAGCCGCAGTTGCTGACCACGTGCCGCGACCACAGCGCGCTGAACTCGGCGCTCTTCATGGACAGCTCGCCGATCAGCTCGGCCAGCTGCTGGTCGTCCGGGTGCTGTCCGGCCGTGAGCCGCAGGGAGGCCACCGCCCGCCGGGTCTCCGCCGCGCGGTCCGGGTACAGCTCGCGGGTGTGCGGGTCGAGGAACAGCAGCCGCTGGGTGTTGGGGCGGTCCAGTGGGCGTTCGGGGCTGTCGAAGTCGAGGTGCCCGGCCAGCAGCGCGTGCCCCAGCGGGTTCCACGCCAGCACCTCGAAACGCCGGCCGAGCGCCACGGCCGGCACCCCGCCCAGCGCGGCGAGCAACTGGCGCGTCCCCGGGCGCGCCTTGTCGTGCCGCACGGCCGGGCGGCGCCGGGCCCGGCCGGGGCGGGCGAGGTCGCGCAGGTGGGCGCGCTCGTCCGGGGTCAGGCGCAGGGCGCGGGCGAGCGCGTCGAGGACGCCGTCCGAGGCGTTGTGGCTCTGGCCCTGTTCGAGCCGCGTGTAGTACGCCACGCTCACACCCGCCAGCTGCGCCAGCTCCTCGCGGCGAAGGCCGGGTACGCGGCGCCGGGCGCCGTAAGAGACCAGGCCGACGTCCTCCGGCTGGAGGCGGGCGCGGCGGGTCTTGAGGAAGTCGCCCAACTCGGCGGGTGTGTCCATGCCCGCCAGTGTCGTCCACCGGGCCGCGGTGTGCCTGACCCTGCCGGTGGCAGGCTCCGGACGATCGACGGTTCCCTCAGGGATACCGACCGCTTAGTATGCCGATGGTCGCGGGGCCCCGGCGCTCCGCGCTCCCCGCGTACCCGAGGTCTGTGGAGGCACCAGTGAAGGCATGGCGCGTACACGCGAACGGCGAGCCTCGCGAGGTGATGGGGCTGGAAGAAGTGCCGGACCCGCAGCCCGGACCGGGGCAGCTGCTGCTGCGGGTGCGGGCGGCCAACGTCAACTTCCCCGACGCGCTGCTGTGCCGCGGCCAGTACCAGGTGCGCCCGCCGTTCCCCTTCACACCCGGCGTGGAGATCTGCGGCGAGGTGCTCGCCGCGGGCGAGGGCGCGTCCGCGGAGGTGGGCGCCCGGGTCCTGGCCCAGCCCCCGCTGCCGGACGGCGGCTTCGCCGAACTGGCCCTGGCCGACGCGGCGGCGGTCCGCCCCGCGCCGGACGCCCTGGCCGACGCGGAGGCCGCCGCCCTGCACATCGGCTACCAGACCGGCTGGTTCGGCCTGCACCGCCGGGCCCGCCTCCAGGCCGGCGAGACGCTGCTCGTCCACGCGGCGGCCGGGGGTGTCGGCAGTGCCGCCGTCCAGCTCGGCAAGGCGGCGGGCGCCCGCGTCATCGGTGTGGTGGGCGGCTCCGACAAGGCCGCCGTCGCCCGGGAACTGGGCTGCGACCTGGTGCTCGACCGCCGTACGGACGACATCGTGGCCGCTGTCAAGGAGGCGACCGGCGGCCGGGGCGCGGACGTGGTCTACGACCCGGTGGGCGGCGACGCGTACGCCAAGTCCGTCAAGTGCGTCGCCTTCGAAGGCCGGATCGTGGTCGTCGGCTTCGCCAGCGGCGCCGTACCGACGCCCGCCCTCAACCACGCGCTCGTGAAGAACTACACGATCCTCGGCCTGCACTGGGGCCTGTACAACACCAAGGACCCGGCCGCGATCGACGCCTGCCACGAGGAACTGGCCAAGCTGGCCGCCCAGGGCGTCATCAAGCCGCTGATCGGCGGCCGGGTGCCGCTGTCCGGCGCGGCCGAAGCGGTGCAGCGGGTCTTCGACGGCACCACCACCGGCCGCCTGGTCGTCGTACCCGGACTGGAGGACGCGTCATGACCGAGCAGACCACGGAGGCCGCAAGCCTCGACGCCGCCGGACTGCGCCGCCGCACCGCCGACCTGCTCGCCTCCCACCCGCCCGGCGACACCGGCCCGCTCGACTTCCTGCGCGCCCGCTTCGACGCCGGGCTGGCCTGGGTCCACTTCCCCCGGGGCCTCGGCGGACTCGACGCGCCGCGCGCGCTCCAGGCCGTGGTGGACGCCGAGTTGGAGGCGGCGGGCGCACCGGACAACGATCCGCGCCGTATCGGCATCGGCCTGGGCATGGCCGCCCCCACCATCCTCCGCTTCGGCACGGACGAGCAGAAGAAGCGCTTCCTGCGCCCGCTGTGGACCGGCGAAGAGGTGTGGTGCCAGCTGTTCAGCGAGCCCGGCGCCGGGTCCGACCTGGCCGCGCTCGCCACCCGCGCCGTACGGGACGAGGACGGCACCGGCTGGGTGGTGGACGGCCAGAAGGTGTGGACTTCCAGCGCCCACCTGGCCCGCTGGGCGATCCTCATCGCCCGTACGGACCCGCAGCTGCCCAAACACCGCGGCATCACCTACTTCGTCTGCGACATGAGCGACCCCGGCGTCGAGGTGCGGCCACTGCGGCAGATCACCGGCGAGGCCGAGTTCAACGAGGTCTTCCTGACCGGCGTACGCATCCCCGACGCGCACCGCCTCGGCGAGGTGGGGGAGGGCTGGAAGGTCGCGCAGACCACGCTGATGAACGAGCGGGTGGCGATCGGCGGCGCCCGTCAGCCACGCGAGGGCGGCATGATCGGCGTCGCGGCCCAGGCCTGGCGTACGCGGCCGGAGTCGCGCACCCACGACCTCCACCAGCGGCTGCTGCGCCACTGGGTGGACGCCGAGGTCGCCCGCCTGACCGGGGAGCGGCTGCGCCAGCAGCTCGCCAAGGGGCACCCCGGGCCCGAAGGCAGCGGCATGAAGCTGGCGTTCGCCCGGCTGGCCCAGCAGATCAGCGGCTGGGAGGTGGAGTTCCTCGGCGAGGACGGGCTGGCGTACGACGACTGGACGCTGCGCCGCCCCGAGGGCGTGGACTTCACCGGACGTCAGGCGGGCTACCGCTATCTGCGGGCCAAGGGCAACTCCATCGAGGGCGGCACCTCCGAGGTGCTGCTGAACATCGTCGCCGAACGCGTCCTGGGCCTGCCGCCCGAGCCGCGCACCGACAAGGACGCCGCGTGGAAGGATCTCCCCCGATGACCGCTCCGAGCGGGACCCCGGCCCCCACCGAACCGGCCCCCACCGAACCGGCCCTCGCGCAGTCCGGCCCCGACCTGCTCTACTCCGAACCGGAAGCGGACCTGCGGGCCGCCGTCCGCTCGCTGCTCACCGACCGCGGCGGCCCCGCCGCCGTCCTCGCGGACCTGGAGGGCGGCCGGGCCTGCGACACCGGGCTGTGGCGCTCGCTGGCCGCCGACATGGGCACGGCCGGACTGCTGGTCCCCGAGAAGCTCGGCGGGCAGGGCGCGAGCGCCCGCGAGGCCGCCGTCGTCCTGGAGGAACTGGGCCGCGCGGTGGCTCCCGTTCCGTACCTGACCAGCGCGGTGCTGGCGGTGACGGCACTGCTCGGCTGCGAGACGGACCGCCCCGAAGTGACCGCGCCGCTCGCCGCGCTCGCCGAAGGACGCGGCGTCGGCGTACTCGCCGTACCCCTGCCGACGGCCCCGGGCACGCTGCCGGAACCGTCCGTACGGGCCGACGCGGACGGCGCGCTGAGCGGCGAGGTGACCGGTGTCGCGGACGCCGCCGCCGCGGACGTGCTGCTCGTACCGGCCGACGGCCCGTACGGCTACGCGCTGTACGCCGTGGACGCGACCGCCGACGGTGTCCGCGCCGAGCCCGGCACCCCGCTCGACCTGACCCGCGTCCCGGGCCGCGTCACCCTCGACCGCGCCGCCGGGCGGCTGCTGGCCGGGCAGGACACGGCCCGTGCGGCGGTGACCGGGGCGCTGCTCGCGGGCGCGGGGCTGCTCGCCTCCGAACAGCTCGGCATCGCCGAATGGTGCCTGGACGAAACCGTCCGGCACACCGCGCAGCGCACCCAGTTCGGCCGCCCGGTCGGCTCGTTCCAGGCGCTCAAGCACCGGATGGCCGCCCTCTGGCTGGACGTCGCCTCGGCCCGCGCGGCGGCCCGCAACGCCGCCGACGCGCTGGCCACCGGCAGCCCGGACGCGCCGGTGGCGGTGGCGGTCGCCCAGGCGTACTGCGCGCCCGTCGCGGTGCGCGCGGCCGAGGAGTGCGTCCAGCTGCACGGCGGCATCGGCATGACCTGGGAACATCCCGCGCACCTGTTCCTCAAGCGGGCCAAGGCCGACGAGATCGCCCTGGGCACGCCCGGCAGGCACCGTGAGGCGCTCGCGGGGCTGGTGGACCTCCCGGCGCCGTAGCCGCCGAGGGCTCCCGCCCGAGCCCTACCCGATGAGGCCGAGGGGGCCGCTGACGTCGCTCTCCTCGCCGTCCTGTGTGGTCACTTCGACCGTGTACGAGGTGCCCGGCGCGACGGTGGGGAGCGTGGCCAGGGCCTCCCCGGCCCTCTTGCTGCCCGCCTTGGGCGCGACCAGCGACAGCCGGTCGTGGCCCCCGGACGGCGTGCGGGTGCTCAGCCAGACGTCCACCTCCTTGCCGGTGGTGTTCGACCACTGGACGAGGAGGCTGCCCGCCACCTTCGCGCTGGAGCCGGCGGCCGGCGTGGTGACCTTGACGGCCGGGGCGGCGGCGGAGGGGGCGGCGGCCGGTCCGACCGCGAGGGCGGCCGCCGTGGCGGTGGTGACGGCTCCGACGGCTATGCCCTTGGCTTTCGCCGTACGCATGATGACCTCCGTTTCGTCGGGGGCGGTCGGGCGAAGCCTCCCCGTACGGTGAGATCATCACCGCCGCGGGGCTGACGGCCACCTCACCGGGGGCCTCCGAGGTGACGGGGCGCCGCGGCCGTACGACACTGTGTCCGCGCCGAGGCGCCGTACCGGGACGTCGTTCCCGTGGAGCACGGCTGCGCCTGTTACGCAACCGTTATGTCTAGAAAGTGCGGTTCGGGTAGCGTCGTACCCATGAAGATCGCAACCCGTCGCCCCGCGGCCTCCGGGACGGCGCTCCTCCAGCGCCCACAGGCCGGTCCGGCACTCCTCCTGACCGCCGTCCTCCTGGCGGTGCTCACCGCCGTGGCGCCCGGCGCGCGGGCCGCCGGAGGGCTCGACGAGGCGGCGGACGCCCTGAAGAAGGGCCCGGTGTACGTGGACCCGCGGGCGTCGGGGGAGCTGTCGTCCGCCGACGCGGGCGCCCTCGCCAAGAAGATCAAGGACTCCGGGAAGCCGGTCTTCGTCGCGGTACTGCCCAAGGCCGCCGAGTACCGGCCCGACACCCTCCTGAAGGACCTGCGGACCAAGACCGGCGTCAGCGGCGTCTACGCCGTCCAGCTCGGCGACCGGTTCAACGCCGCCGCCGACCGGCGGGTGATGTCGGTCAATTCCGTACGCAACCTCGTCGGCGCGACCCAGCGCTCCGACTACGGCAGCACCAAGGAGCGCCTGAACAGCTTCGTGGACACCGCGACGCAGCAGGCGTCCGGCCACGAACCGGCCTCCTGGGGCGGCGACGGCGCCGGTGTCAGCTCCGGCGCGCTCGTCGGCCTGGGCGCGCTGGTGGTGATCGGCGGCGGTGGCGCCTTCGCGCTGCACCGCCGCAACAAGAAGAAGCGGGCCGAGGAGGAGCGGGCCGCGCTGGAACAGCTGCGCGTCGTCGTGGACGAGGACATCACCGCCTTCGGCGAGGAGCTGGACCGGCTCGACTTCAGCCCCGGCGAGCCCGGCGCCGACGACGCGATGCGCGCCGACTACAGCCACGCGCTGGACGCGTACGAGAACGCCAAGACGGCGATGGCCCGCGCCGAGCGCCCCGGCGACGTCGAACCGGTCACCAAGGCCCTGGAGGACGGCCGTTTCGCGCTGGCCACCCTCGCCGCGCGGCGCACGGGCAAGCCGCTGCCCGAGCGCCGGGTGCCGTGCTTCTTCGACCCGCGGCACGGCCCGTCCGTCGCCGACGTGGAGTGGGCGCCGGACGGCGCCGCGCCGCGCACGGTCCCGGTCTGCGCCGCCGACCGTACGCGTCTGGAGGAGGGCCAGGAGCCGATGGCCCGTACGGTCCAGACCGAGTACGGGCAGCGTCCGTACTGGGACGCCGGTCCGGCCTACGGCCCTTGGGCGGGCGGCTACTTCGGCGGCGGCATGCTGCCGGGCCTTCTGATGGGCACCATGCTCGGCAGCGTCCTGATGGGGCCGTCCGCCTACGCCTCCGACTTCGGCGGCGGCCAGCAGGGCGCGGAAGGCGGCGACGTCTCCGGGTCGGACTTCAATCCGGACGACTTCTCCGGCGGTTTCGGTGGGGGCGGCGGCGACTTCGGTGGCGGCTTCGGCGGAGACGGCGGGGGCTTCGGCGGCGGCGACTGGTGACGGCCGTGACCCCGGCACCGGCCCTGGAGCCGGTGCCGGGGCCGGGCGCGGCTATCGGCTGACCGCCCCGTTCCGCACCCGCTTCGCGCCCAGGAACCGCGCGTACCGCGGCCGTTCCGCGAAGTCCGCGTACGACCACACGGCGGGCCGTCCGGCCTCCTTGCACAGGTGCAGCACCTGCCCGGGGCCCAGGTGGACGCCGACGTGCGCTCCGTACCCCGCGGGCCGTCCCGGCGCCTCCCCGGCGTCGAAGAGCACCAGGTCCAGGCGGCGCGGCGGCTCGGCCCGTACGGTCGCCGCGGTGTCGGCCCACAGTTCGGCGGACCGCAGCGGCGGCACCTCGCGCCCGAAGTGGCGCAGCACGGCGTACGCGTAGAGCTGGCAGTTCGCGCCGGCCGTCACGTCGTACGGGTGGCGGCCCGGGAGCGGGGCGGCCCCGGGGCGCCGGGCGCCCGCGTACGGGACCTCCCGCAGCGTGGTGGGCAGGTGCGACAGGGAGTCCGTAGGCATGACGCCCATGATGGCGGGCCCTTCGGGTGGGGGTACCGGGGATTCCGTTTCTTACATGCTGTTTAATTGCCTGCGCTTTGCAACAACAGGTGATCTTCAGTAGGGAGTGGGCATGACGTCCCGGTCGATACGCTCGGTGGCCGCCGCGGCCCTGGCGGGAACCATGGCGCTCGGGGCGGCGGCCTGCTCGACGCCCACCGACGGCAAAAGCGGCGCGTCCGGTGCCACGGACTCCGCCGTGGTCGGCATCGCCTACGAGCCGGAGTCGCTGAGCCCGCTGCTGGGCTACGGCAAGGACGGCAACTCCAAGATATTCGACGGGCTGCTCACCCACGACGCGGCCATGAAGCTCAAGCCCGCGCTGGCCGCGAAGCTGCCCGAGGTCTCCGACGACGGCAGGACCTACACGTACACGCTCCGCGACGGCGTGACCTTCAGCGACGGCAAGCCCTTCACCGCCGACGACGTGGTCTTCACCTACGAGACCATCCTCGACGCGAAGACCAACAACGCCTCCAAGGCCGAGCTGGACGCCCTGGAGAAGGTGGCGAAGAAGGACGCCCGTACCGTCGTCTTCCACCTCAAGTACCCCTACGCGCCGTTCGCCGAGCGCACCGTCCTGCCGATCGCCCCGCGGCACATCGCGGGCAAGCAGGACATCAACCACGGCTCCTTCACCACCAAGCCGATCGGCACCGGCCCCTACATCCTCACCAACTGGTCCAAGGGCGAGAAGCTCTCCTTCAAGGCCAACCCGCACTACTGGGGCGGCGCGCCCAAGGTGAAGAACTTCACCATGGCGATCATCAAGGACGACGACGTGCGCGCCACCCGGCTGCGCTCCGGCGACCTCGACGGCGCCATCCTGCCGCCCAACCTCGCCGCCACCTTCACGTCCGACAAGGACAAGAAGTCCCTGGCCGCCAAGACGTTCGACTACCGCACCGTCACCCTGCCCACCGAGGGCGAGGTCACCGGGGACAAGGCCGTACGCCGTGCCCTGGACGTCGCGGTGGACCGCAAGGCCATGGTCGACGGCATCCTCGACGGCGCCGGCAAGCCCGCCTACGGGCCCGTACCGACCGACAGCCCCTGGTTCGCCAAGGGCACCGAGCGCGCCCACGACCTGAAGAAGGCCGAGCAGATCCTCGACGACGCCGGCTGGAAGAAGGGCGAGGGCGGCATCCGCGCCAAGGACGGCCGGCCCGCCTCCTTCAAGCTCTGGTACCTCGCCGGCGACAAGCTCCGCCAGGCGCACGCGCTCGCCTTCGCCTCCGACGCCAAGAAGGCCGGCATCGAGGTCAAGGTGGAGTCCGGCCCCTGGGAGACCATCATGCCGAACATGAAGACCGACGCGGTCCTCGCGGGCGGCGGCAGCCCCGCCGACCCGGACTTCGACCAGTACCTGCTGCTGCACTCCTCGCTCGCCGGCGACGGCTTCAACAACATGTCGCGCTACGACAACCCCAAGGTCGACAAGGCCCTGGTGGACGCCCGCCGCACCGACGACAAGGCCGCGCGCAAGGCCGGGTACGACACCGTGCAGCGCGAACTCGCCGACGACCCCGCGTACGTCTTCCTCACCCACATCGACCACCTCTACGTCCTCAAGGACCGGTGGAAGGACCTCACCACCCAGGTGGAGCCGCACGACCACGGCCTGGCCTCCGGTCCGTGGTGGAACGTGGAGGACTGGCAGCCCGCCGCGTGAGCCGCCCCGCACGACTGCCCTGGGGGCCGATGGCGCGGATGACGGGACGGCGGGCCCTGTTCGCCGTGCCGGTCCTCCTCGCCGTCACCCTCGGCGTGTTCGCCGTCGCCGCCGCCGCGCCCTTCGACCCCGTCAAGGCGTACGCGGGCACCGCCGGGCTGACCGCCTCCCAGGAGAACCTGGACCAGATCCGGCACAACCTCGGCGTCGACCAGCCGCTGCTCGGCCGCTGGTGGCACTGGCTGACCGGGGCGCTCACCGGCGACCTCGGCGACTCCGCGACGCTGCGCGCGCCCGTCTCGCAGGTCATCGGCGAACGCATGGGCTGGTCGGTACTGCTGTGCGCCCTGGCGTTCGTGATCGCGATCCTCGCGGGCACGCTGCTGGGCGTGCTGGCGGCCCGGCGGCGCGGCTCGATGCTCGACCGCGCCGTCACCTCGGCCGCGTACACCCTGGAGGCGGCGCCGCCCTTCTGGCTCGGACTGCTGGCCGTCTGGCTGTTCGCGCTCAAGCTCGGCGTGCTGCCGGCCGGCGGGCTGACCGACACCGGCAGCGAGGTCGCCACGGCCGGGCAGATCGCGCGCCACGTCGTCCTTCCGGCCCTGGTGCTCGCCGTCTCGCAGATGCCGTGGTTCGTGCTGTACGTACGGCAGGGCGTCGGCGACGCCCTGGAGGAGGACCCGGTGCGCGGCGCGCGGGCCCGCGGCCTGAGCGAGCGCACCGTCCTGCTCCAGCACGCCCTGCGCTCCGGACTGCTGCCGGTCCTCACCCTGATCGGCTCACGGGTACCGGAACTGATCACCGGGGCGCTGTTGGTGGAGACCGTCTTCAGCTGGCCGGGGATCGCCTCGGCCACCGTCGAGGCGGCGACCAGCGTGGACTTCCCGCTGCTGGCGGCGCTGACGGTGCTCGCCACGGTCGCCGTGCTGATCGGCAACCTGCTCTCCGACCTGTTGTACGGACTCGCCGATCCGAGGGTGGGATTCGATGGCTGACACGCTGAAGACGCCCCGCGGGACGGCCGGGACCTCCGCCGCCACCAACTGGCACCGGCGCTCCGCGCGCCGGGACGGCCGGGGCATCCGCACCCTGCGCGTACGCACCTCCGCCGTCCTGGTCGGGGCCGTCGTCCTCGCCGTCCTCGTGGTGCCGCTGCTGGTGCCCCTGGACCGGCAGGCCGTCGACCTCGCCGCGAAGCTCCAGGCACCCTCGGCGGCCCACCCGTTCGGCACCGACGACGTCGGCCGCGACCTGCTGCTGCGCTGCGTGTACGGGCTGCGCGTCTCGCTGCTCGTCGGCGTGGTCGCGGCCCTCGCCGCCACCGTCATCGGCACCGCGGTCGGGGCGCTGGCCGGGGCACTCGGCGGCTGGGCGGACCGCGGCGTGATGCGCGTCGTGGACCTCTTCTCCTCCGTGCCGCACCTGCTGCTCGGCATCTTCATCGTGGCGATGTTCCGGCCGGGCGTGTGGCCGGTGGTCATCTCCGTGGCGCTGACCCACTGGCTCTCGACCGCCCGGATCGTGCGGGCCGAGGTGCTCTCCCTGCGCTCCCGCCCGTACATCGACGCGGCGGTCTCCGGCGGTGCCTCGCGCCGGCGGGTGGCGGTGCGGCACCTGCTGCCCGGCGTCCTGCCGCAGGCCGGGCTGGCCGCCGTCCTGATGGTGCCGCACGCCATCTGGCACGAGTCCGCGCTGTCCTTCCTGGGACTCGGCCTGCCCGCCCACGAGGCGAGCCTCGGCAACATGGTCAACGGCGCCCGCAGTTCGCTGCTCGCGGGCGACTGGTGGCCGACCCTCTTCCCCGGCCTGTTCATCATCGTCCCCACGCTCGCCATCGCGGGCCTGGCCGGTGCCTGGCGCGAACGCATCAACCCGCGCCGCCGATCGGAGCTGATGCTGTGACCCCGCCGGACCGCGTACCCGTCCCCGAACCTGCACCCGCACCCGCCGTCCTCTCCGTACGCGGCCTGTCCGTACGCTTCCGGATGCGCGGCGGCCGGCACGTCGCCGCCGTCACCGACGCGTCCTTCGACCTCGCGCCCGGCCAGTGCCTCGCACTCGTCGGCGAGAGCGGCTGCGGCAAGTCCGTCCTGGCCTCGGCGCTCCTCGGACTCCTGCCGGGCAACGCGCAGACCGCGGGCACCGCACACCTGGACGGCGTGGAACTGCTCACCGCCACCGAACGCGAACTCTCCCGCTCGGTACGCGGCCGCCGCATCGGCCTGGTGCCACAGAGCCCCGCCGCCCACCTCACCCCCGTACGCACCGTACGGGCACAGCTCGAAGAGACCGTCCGGGAGCTGACCGGCGCCCCCAAGCACGCCCTGCCGGCCGCCGCCGAGCAGGCCGCGGCGCGCGCCGCCTTCCCCGCCGACCACCTCGACCGGCACCCGCACGAACTGTCCGGCGGGCTCGCGCAGCGCGCCGCGACCGCGCTGGCGCTGGTCGGCGACGCCCCGCTGCTGCTCGCCGACGAACCGACGACCGGCCTCGACCGCGACCTGGTGGACCGTACGGTGGACGAACTGCGCCGCCACATCGAGGCGCCCGGCGACACCGGAGGCACCGGGCGGGCGCTCCTCATGATCACCCACGACCTGGCGGCAGCCGAGCGGATCGCCGACCGGGTGGCCGTCATGTACGCGGGCCGGATCGTCGAACTCGCCGACGCGACGGACTTCTTCGGCGCCACCGGCCCCCGCCACCCGTACGCACGCGGCCTGCTCGACGCCCTCCCCGACCGCGACTTCACCCCGATCCCCGGTATGCCGCCGGAGCTGGGCGACCTCCCGGCGGGCTGCGCCTTCGCCGCCCGCTGCGGCCGGGACACGGACGTCTGCACCACCGCCGTGCCCGCGCTGACGGACGGCACCGCCTGCCACCACCCGCTGGGGGAGCCCACCGCCGCCGTACACAAGGGAGCGGCCCGTGCTTGAACTGCGCTCGATCACCGCCGGATACGACCGCGGCCGGCCCGTCGTCCGCGACGTCTCGCTGAGCGTCGAGGCCGGGGAGGCCGTCGGCCTGCTCGGCCCCAGCGGCTGCGGCAAGTCCACACTGGCCCGGGTGGCGGCACTCCTGCACCGCCCCGACGCCGGCACCGTCGTCCTCGACGGCCGCCCCGTCAGCGGCTACCGCCACCGGGCCACCCGCGCCGAACGCACCGCCTACGGAGTCGTCTTCCAGCAGCCCCGCCTGTCCGCCGACCCCCGCCTGCGCCTCGCCGACCTGATCACCGAACCGCTACGGGCCACCGGCCGCCGCACCGACACCGCCGCCCGCCTGGCCGAACTGGCCCCCGTCGTCGGCCTGGGCACCGACCTCCTGACCCGCCGCCCCCACGAGGTCAGCGACGGCCAGCTCCAACGCGCCTGCCTGGCCCGCGCCCTGGTCCTCCGCCCGCACTGGCTGATCTGCGACGAAATGACCGCCATGCTCGACGCCTCGACAACGGCCGCCCTGGTGACGGCGGTCGAGGACTACCGCCGCGAGTCCGGAGCGGGCCTGCTCACGGTCGGACACGATCGCGTGCTGCTGGAGCGGTGGTGCGATCGGGTGGTGGAGTGGGGGGAGTTGGGGGCCTCCGAGACGGAGGGCCGACTCGCCTGATGGGGCGCTTGCCCGACTGCCGATCATGATGTGCGCCGGGCTTGAGGCCGCTCGCCGGCAGGAATGCCCTGAGCCAGGTCTTCGCCGCCGTCAGGCGCGCGCCGGGCCGTCCGGCGACGCAGCAGCAGCGACCGGACACCCCGTACGGTGTCAAAAGCCAGCCGCAGTGCCCCGAGTCCTACCGACAGCACGGTTGCGTGCTCCTGCACGAAGTCGGCCGCGGCGATGAGCAGTTCCATGTCCCGTTCCCCTTTTCCGTCCGGCGACGCGGCGAGATCTGCCGCTGTGCCTCCGTGGTACCGGGGTGAGCCGCTGTCCCCTACGCCTGTCGGACAGCGGCCGGACAGCGCGGCGCGGACCTCCGCGAACACGTGATGTCCGCCGTCCGGGGGACGTCCGGGCGGACACTGACATACGCTCGGAGCCGGTCAGGGGACACGGGGCGGAGGGCTAGCGTGGCAGCCGGTTTTGGGCAGGTCGTTCCCGAGGCACCACAGGAAGTGCGGGACTTGGCGGACCGCCTGCGCACCGTGGCCCGCCAAGCCGGCTACTCCGGGGTCCGGGATCTGGCCGCCGGAACCAGGATCAGCCGCACCACGATCTCCGACACGCTGACCGGCCGACGCGTCCCCACGTGGCACACGCTCGCCGCCGTGTTGCGCGGCTGTGATGTCGCCCCCGCTCAGGACTGGCGCACCACGTATGAGGCGGCCAGGAACGCGGTGGACGACGCGAAGCGGGCGGCCAGGGACGGCGGTGGGCCCGACATCGGACTCGCGGGGGAAACGCCTCCCGTGCCGCCGTCCGGTCCGGCAGGCCCTGGAACGTTCTCCATCCGTCCGCCCTATGGAGAGCTTCCGTCCCGGGTCCGCGGTCGCGACGGGCTGCTCGACCAGCTGAAGACCCGGCTCGCCGAGGGCGAGGGCAAGCCGCAGATCCTCTTCGGCATGGGGGGATGCGGCAAGACCACGGTGGCCCTGCATCTGGCGCGGCAGGCCCGGGACCGGGGGTACCACGTCTTCTGGCTGTCCGCCTCCACGCCCGACCGGCTGGTCACCGGGATGCGTGAGGTCGCCCGGGAGCTGGGCGCCGAGGAGGAACTGATCGAGGCGGCGTGGTCCGGCGGTCTCAGCGCCACGGACCTGGTCTGGAGGGAGCTCGATGCCGCCGAGCGCCCCTGGCTGCTGGTGGTGGACAACTCCGACGAGCCGGTGTGGCTGGCCGCGGAGAGCGGCGTCCCCGGCGACGGCACCGGTTGGCTGCGCTCCAGCCGGGCGGGGATGACCGTGGTCACCTCGCGCGTCGGCAATCCCCACCTGTGGGGGCAGGAGGCGCAGACGCACCGGATCGGTGTGCTGAGCCCCATCGACGGCCGGGAGGTGCTGCTGGACCTCGCGGGGGAAGCAGGAGATCCCGCGGAGGCGCAGGTGCTCGCCGAGCGTCTGGGCGGGCTGCCCTTGGCGCTGAAGCTCGCGGGCTCGTATCTCGCCCGCTCGGCACGCGGCGCCGGACTGCTACGGCGTCGGGGCCGCCATCCTGGAGGGAGGCTGCGGAGCTTCGCCGCGTACACCGAGGCGCTCGGGGAGGCGGGGGCGGGCTTCCTCGACCAAGGCGAACAGTGGCACCTGGACGACGCGGGAACCGAGCAGATGCACAGGCGCCTGGTCGGACGCACCTGGGAACTCTCCCTCGACCTCCTGGAAGAGCAACAGCTGCCGGAGGCCCGCTTCTTGATGCGGTTGCTTTCCTGCTGTGCCCCGGCGCCTTTCCCCGTCGAACTGCTGGACCCGGAGACATTCTCGTCCGCGGAAGTCCACGGTGCCGTGGGAGGTGACCGGCGGGCCGACGCGCCGGAGCTGGAACCGGACCGCGCGGATCGGGCCCTGGAAGCGCTGATCGACCTCAGCTTGGTCGATGTCGTGGATATCGCCCCGGGCGGCAGGGCCGAGCGAGAGCCGACACCCTGCTTGGTCAGCCATCGACTCGTACTGGAAGCGAACGCGCTGCGGCTGGCCGACCGGCCGGCCGGTGAACGCGTGGTCATCTGGCGAGCCGTCGCCCGGATTCTCGTCGAAGGCGCCACTGCCGCACCGGAACAGCCGGCCAACTGGCATTGGTGGCGGCTGTTGAACCCGCACATCATCAGTGCCCTCGCCGCGGCTCCCGACGGAGACGAGAAGGAGTTGCTGCTGCCCCTGCTGCGCGCGGGGCTGGCCGCGTTCGCCTACCTTGTCTTCACCTCCGCGGACAGCTCCTCCGAGGAGGCGGCCCGACTGCTCGTCCGGCGGAGTGCCGTGCTCGCCACGGACGACCCGGTGCGGCTGTCCGTCCGCCACCGCGCGGCTCTGAGTCTGCTCGCCGGCGAAGAGCGGGTGCGGGAGTGCGCGCACGTGCTCTCCGGACAGTTGGTCCAGCTGGGCCCGGACCATCCGGAGACCTTGATTACCCGCCACGACCTGGCTTTCTACAGATTCGACACCGGTCAGGCATCCGATGTCGTCACGATGGCCGAGCTGCGGAAGGTGCGAAAGGCCCGTCGCGACGCACTCGGCCCCAATGATCCGTACACTCTGCTGACGCACAGCATGCTCACCCAAATGATGACGGCGCGCAGCCATGACGACGCATCGGTGCGGGAGTTCGAAACTCTCCTGGCCGAACAGTCGGCGGAGTTGGGACCGGAGCATTCCGAGATTCTGATCAACCGGCACGACCTTGCTGTCTCCCGGCATGAGAGCGGGCACCTGTCCGATGCCGAAGCGGAGGCCGAACTCCGTGATCTCCTGAAGGCCTGCCGTCGGCTGCTCCATCCCAACGACCCCTACGTTCTGCAAGTCCTCGGAACACTCGCTCAGCTGACGACGGCTCGCAGCCACGAGGAGGCGGAGGGCAACGCGGAATACCAGGCCCTGATCGAGCACACGCAGAGCACCTCCCCCGAGGACCATCAGTTCCTTCCGTTGCAACAACGCCACCAAATGGCCCACGCTCTGGACGCGGCGCAACGGTGGTCGGAGGCGGAAGTGGAATACCAGTCCGTACTGCGTGACCTGGAAGCGGCCGGTAGCGAGCACGTCAAGCTGTACTGGGACCTGACGCGCTGCCTTGCCAGGAATCTCGTCAAACAGGATCGACACGCGGACGCCCTCGACGTCCTCGACCGGTCTCTCGCCTGGTTCGACGGGCGCGACGACACACGATCGCCATGCCGGCCCCAGGCTCTGCGGCTCCGGCACATCCGCGGCGACCTGCTGCACCAGTGCGGCCGCGCGGCGGATTCCGAGCGGGAGATTCGCGCGGTGCTGTCGGACCGGCTGCGGGAGGTGGACGCACAGGACTCCGTGGTGCTGTCCGAGCGGCATTGCCTGGCCCACACCTTGGAGACTCTGGGGCGGCACGACGAGGCTCAGGACAACCTCAGGGAAGTGGTGAGTTCCTACGCCGAGATTCTCGGCCAGGACAACACGAAGACACTGAGCGCGAGGTTCTGCCTGGCCCGGATGCTGCACCTGCACGGGAGCAAGGCCGACGCGGTGCAACTGTACGAACAGGTCTTGGCCGAGGAGATCGCCGAGTTCGGCGTGAACCATACCGAGCCCCTGATGACCGGATTCCGGCGGGATCAGTGCCGCCTCGACGCGGGCGTCCTCGCGCCCGCCGAGGCCGCGGCGGCTTTTGACCGTACCCTTTCCGCGCTGTCCGCCCTCCTCGACGACGGCCATCACTGCGTCGTGACCGTCCGGGAAGCTCTGGAAGCTCTGACTGCCGCTCGTGGCGCGACGGACGCCGGGTGAGTCCGGGGCCGGATCCGGCGCGTCGGTGACCCGGGCCGTCCGCGCCGACGGCCCGTTGTCAGTGGCTGCTGCGATAGTTGGCGCAGTTCGGGATTCCGGGGCGTTGCCGGTCTCCGGGGTGCCGCATGCGGTGTCTGTCGACTGTGAAGGGGAGTAGCCGATGTCCGTCCGCCGGGTCGTGCCCGACATTCGTTCGCAGGCCATGGAGGAGAGCCGGGAGTTCTACGGGCTGCTCGGGCTGGAGGAGGTCATGAATCTGGGGTGGGTCATGGCGCTCGCGGCTCCGGACAACCCGTCCGCCCAGCTCATCCTGATGACCGAGGACCGCTCCGCGCCCGACACGCCGCCCGATATGAGTGTCGAGGTGGACGACGTGGACGCGGTGTACGCCGCCGTGCTGGCCAGTGGCGCGCCCGTGGTGCGGGAGTTGCGGGACGAGGAGTGGGGTGTGCGGCGGTTCTTCGTGCGGGATCCGAACGGGAAGGTGGTGAACGTGGTGAGTCACCGCTGACGCGCGGGCGCGGGGGAGTGCGGGGTCAGGGGGAGCCGTAGCGTTCCTTGATCTGGCGGCGTACGGGCTTGCCGGTGCCGGTGCGGGGCAGGTCCGGCGCGAGTACGGCGGAGCGGGGGATCTTGTAGCCGGCCAGGCGGCCGGAGAGGGAGGCGAGGACCTCGTCCGGGTCGAGGGCCACGCCCGGGGCCGCCACCAGGACCGCGCGGCCGACCTCGCCCCATTCGGTGTCGGGGACCGGGATGACGGCGCAGTCGGCGACCCCGGGGTGCGTCAGCAGCGCGTGTTCGACCTCGGCCGGGTAGACGTTCTCGCCGCCCGAGATGATCACCTCTTTGAGGCGGTCCACGATGGTCAGCCCGCCGTGCGCGTCGACGCGCGCGACGTCGCCCGTGCGGAGCCAGCCGTCCGCGAGCGCGGCCTCGGTCTCCCGGGGCCGGTTCCAGTAGCCGGTCATGACGTTCGGGCCGCGTACGAGGAGTTCGCCGGTCGGGCCGGTGGCGGCGGTGTCCGCCCCGGCGGGACCGGCCGTGCCGGGGGCCGCGACGCGCACGTCGGTGAAGAAGTGCGGCACCCCGGCGTGTGGCGCTCCCGCGCGCGCCGGACCGGCGTCGGCGTGCCCGTGGGGCGTCAGCAGGACGCCGGGGGCCGCCTCCGTCAGGCCGTACCCCTGGCGGAGGCGCAGTCCCCGCTGCGCGTATGTGGCCGTCAGGGCTTCGGGTACGGGCGCGCCGCCGCAGACCAGGGTGCGCAGGGACGACAGGTCGGCGTGCGGCCATCGCGGGTGGGCGGCGATCCGCCGGAACATGGTGGGGACGCCGAACAGGGACGTGACGCGGTGCCGTTCTACTGCTTCGAGTGCCGTGCCCGCGTCGAAGGACTCCATCAGTACGCACGTACCGCCCTTCAGCAGCACCGGCAGGACCTGCATGCCCAGCGCCGCGGCGTGATAGAGCGGCGCCGCGACCAGGGCGACCTCGTCGGCCGTCAGGTCCTCGTCGATCAGGACGTTGACGGCGTTCCACGTGAGGTTGGCGTGGCTGAGCACGGCGCCCTTGGGGCGTCCGGTGGTGCCGGAGGTGTAGAGGATGAGACAGGGGTCGTCGACCGCCACCGCCGCGGCGGGTTCGCCCCGTGTTTCCCCGTCCCCCGCGGCTGCGTCGTCCACGTCCACCACCGCCACCCCCGTGACGCCCGCACCCCCGGCGCGGCCCCCGGAGCGCAGCAGGACCCGGGCCCCGCAGTCCGCCAGCTGCCAGGCCAGTTCCGGCGGGGCGAGCCGTACGTTCAACGGGACGAACACCGCGCCGAGCAGGCCGGCGGCGAACAGGGACGTCAGGAATCCGGGCCGGTTGGGGCCGAGGAAGCCGACCCGGTCGCCCTTGCGCACACCCTGGTCCCGCAGCGTGTGGGCGACGCGGGCGGCGTGCTCGTACAGCTCGGCGTAGCTGATCCGCCGCCCGCCGTCGTGGAGGACCGCGGTGCGGTGCGGGGTGCGCCGCGCCCGCCGCGCGGCCCACGCGCCGATGCCCTCGTCGCGCATGTCGTCGCGCATGTGCTGCCCCCTGTCCGGCCCGCGGCTTCGGTGGTCTGGCTGTTGCGTCACCCGTTCGAGCGAGAGGCGTAGTGACGCGATGTGACTAATGGTAATTTAGTAGTGACGCTATGTATTCGACAAGTGGGGAGGCTGCGGTGGCCGCTGGTCCGGGTACGGCACTTCTGATGGACGCGCGGGTCCGCCACAGCCCCGAGGCCGAGCGCATCGACACCCGGGGCGAGCCGCCGGTGTGGCGCGCGGACCTGCCCGACGGCTCCGGCGCCTGGGTCGCGTCCGGGTATGACGCGGCGCGGTGGGTGCTGACGGACGCCGGCTTCGCCAAACCGGCCGTCACGGGCGGTGAGCGCTGGACGCGCTACCTCGACTTCACCGGCCCGCAGGTCACCGCCGGCATCGTCCGCAGCATGCTCAACGCCGACGGCGAGCCGCACCGGCAGCTGCGCGAGATGGGCGCGTCGGCGCTGACCCCCGAGCGCGTACGGGCCGCCGTCGACCACGCCGACGATGTGGCGCGGGAGCTGCTCGACGAGGTCGCCGGGCGCGGCCGTGCCGATCTCGTCCGCGAGTTCGCCCACCCCCTCGTCGTCCGGGCGATCACCGAGCTGCTCGGCTATCCGCCGGACTTCACCCGGCGCGCGCTGGAGCTGCGGCGCTGGGGCCCGTCGCCGCTGTTCGATCCCCCAGGCTCCCCGGACCGCGTGCAGTACGCCGTCGACCGGGAGGCCATGCGCGAGCTGATGCGCGACCTCGTCGCCTTCCGGCGCGGCAGCCCCGGCACCGACGCCGTCAGCGGGATGATCGCGTACGCGGACGCCGCCGGCCTCGACGAAGGGCAGCTGACCTCCACCCTCTTCCTGCTGCTCGTCTCCGCCTACGAGCCCGTCGCCGACTTCCTCACATCGAGCCTGTACGCGCTCTGGCACCGCCCCGACCTCCTCGCCGAGCCCGACGCCGTCCTCGCCGGCCTCGACGAACTCCTGCGCTACACCTCCCCGCTGGCGGCCACCATGCCGCGCTTCGCCACCCGGCCCGCCGAGCTGCACGGTGTGCGGCTGGAGCCGGGCGACGCGGTGATCGTGCACATCGCCCTCGCCAACCGCGACCCGCAGCGCTTCACCGACCCCAACCGCCTCGACCTCACCCGGGACACCGGCCAGGACCTCGTCTTCGCCCACGGCCCCCACTTCTGCCTCGGCAGCCGGTTCGCCGTCGACCTGTGCCGTACCGCCCTCGGGGCCGTGCTGCGCCACCTGCCCGGACTCGCCGCCGCCCAGCCCCTGGACACCCTGCCCTGGCAGCGCGGCTCGACCGGCGGCAGCATCACCCACCTGCACGTCACCGCGGGCCTGACGGCGCTGCCCGTCACCTTCCGGGCACAGCACGCGGTGGTCTCCTGATGGCCCGCGTCACCGGCCTGTCGGTCCTCACCGCGTACGGCCGCGGCCCGGACGCGCTCTGGCAAGGCCTGACCTCCGCGACCCCGGCCACCTCCCCGGTGTCCCGCTTCGACACCGCCCGCCACCGGGCCCGGCACGCCGCCACCCTCCCCGGCACCCCCGACCTCTACGCGGAGCTGGAACAGCTCATCGGCGAAGCCTGCGACCAGGCCGAGCTGTCCCCCGCCGACCGGGCCGCCACGCCGCTCGTCCTCGCCCTGCACGCCGGTCCGGACACGGCCGGCCTGGCCGTCGAACTGGCGGGCGCCTGCGGCCTGCGCGAGGTGCTCACGGTCCACACCGCCGCCTGCGCCGCTTCCAACACCGCCGTCGCCGAGGCGGCCCACCTCATCGGGACCACCGCCGAACGGAGGGCCGTCGTCGCAGGCGGCAGCTTCGTCGACGCGAGCATGTTCGCCGCGTTCGACAGTGCCGGCATCCTCGCCCCGGCGGGCGTCTGCCGCCCGTTCAGCGCCGGCCGCGAGGGCCCGGTCCTGGGCGACGGCGCCGCCGCCGTCGTCCTCGAAAGCGCCGGGACCGCGCCGCCGTGGGCAGTCGTCCGCGGCTGGGGCAACGCCGGAGAGGCCCACCACATCTGCCGGCCCCACCCGGAGGGCCGGGGCCTGGCGGCGGCCGTCGCCACCGCGCTGCGCCGGGCCGAGGTCACCGGCGACCGGATCGGCTACGTCAACGCCCACGCGACCGCCACCCCCGCCTTCGACGCGGGCGAGGCCGCCGCCATCGTCAGCGCGCTCTCCCCGCACGGCGTGCGTGTCCCCGTCAGCTCCACCAAGGCCCTGCACGGACACTGCCTGGAGGCCTCCGGCCTGGTCGAACTGGCCGTCTGCGCCCTCGCCTTCCACTACCGGGAGCTTCCCGTCAACGCCAACTACCTCGCCCCGGACGAGGACTGCCCCCTCGACCTCGTGCTCGACCCGGGCCGCGCCCCGCAGTCCCGCTACGCGCTCAGTCTCAACAGCGGCTTCGGCGGCGTCTGCACGGCCCTCCTCCTGGCGATGCCGTAGCGATCGCGACCCGACCGGCGATGCCGTGCCCCCCGACCGCCCCGTGCCGTACACCGGCGATGCCGTGCCCCCGACCACCCCGTGCCGTACGACGCCACGAGTGCGGGAAAGCCTTCTGAGGACGCCATGGAACTGATCGTTGAAACCCGGGCCCAGTGGCCGCCCCCGGACGACCCGGCGGCCCTCCTGCCGGAGGTCCCGCGCTTCGACACCTCCGCCTTCGCGCCCCTGCTGGTGGCCGTCGGCGAACGCTGCCTGACCGAGCGGTACGGCACGCCCCCGCTGCCCCCGGCCCTCGGCGCGCGCACCGCCCTCGTCCTCGCCGCCACCCGCGGCGACGTGGTGACGCAGACCGCCATCGACGACGCGGTGGCCGGGCAGCAGCCGGTGCCCAAGCCCCTGCTGTTCCAGAACGTGCCGTCCACGGCGCTCGGCCACCTGAGCGCCGTCTGGGGGCTGAGCGGCCCGCTCGTCGCCACGCTCGCCATCGGCGACCCGTCGGCCGCGGCCCGCACCGCCGCCGCGCGCGTCATCGCCGCCGGTGACGCCGACCAGGTCCTGGCCATCGCGGCCGACCCCGGCGACAGCCACCGGTCGCCGGGCACGGCACGGGCCCACCTGTTCACGGCCGGTACGACCTGACCGCCACCGCGGCCGTGCCCGTCCGGCCGCGGTCACACCGTCATCCCCACCCAAGGAAAGCGATGCCCTCGAACCTGCGTCCCCCCACGGCCGAGCTGCGGTTTCCCTCGGCCCTGACCCCCGAGACGCTCGAAACCGCCGCCGGGCCCGTCACCGTACGGCTCGACGACGCCTCCCGGGGCGCCGTCGCCCGCTGCCACGACTACCTCCACACCTGTATCGACAAGGGCCGCGAGATCTACGGCACCACCACCGGCTTCGGCCCCCTCGTCGTCTTCGCGGGCCAGGACGAGGGCGTGGACCAGTGCGAGAACGTGCTCTGCCACCTCGAAGTGGGCCAGGGGCCCGACCTCGACCCGTCGGTGGCCCGCGCCACCCTGCTCACCCGCCTGTGGAGCCTGGCCAGGGGCCACTCCGGCGTGGCCCCCGCCGCCGTGGACGCCCTCGTGGCGATGCTCGGCACGTCCTTCGCGCCGGTGATGCCCGAGTACGGATCGGTCGGCGCCAGCGGTGACCTCGCGCCCCTCGCCCACGCCATCCGGTCCCTCCAGGGGCGCGGCGACGCCTACGTCGGCACCACCCGGATGCCCGCCGCCGACGCGCTCGCCGAGTCCGGGCTGCGGCCCGTGGAACTGACCGGAAGGGACGCGCTCGGCCTGGTCAACGGCACGTCCGTGACCGCGGCCGGCGCGGGCCTCGCGCTCGCCCAGCTGCACCGCTCGGTCGCCGCGGGCACCGCGCTGACGGCCCTGCTCGCCGGAGTCCTCGGCT
Source organism: Streptomyces sp. NPDC059788 (assembly GCF_042732265.1). Taxonomy (NCBI): domain Bacteria; kingdom Bacillati; phylum Actinomycetota; class Actinomycetes; order Kitasatosporales; family Streptomycetaceae; genus Streptomyces; species Streptomyces sp. NPDC059788. The sequence continues at coordinate 52,003 of NZ_JBHWHY010000007.1, forward strand.
GCCGCCCCGACTTCACCGCTCCGGAGATCTTCGAGGTACTGGGCCACGAGGACACCGCCGAACGCGCCGCCGACCTGCGCGAACGGCTCACCGGCCAGCAGCCCGGCGACACCCGCGCCCTCCAGGAGCCCTACACCCTGCGCTGCGCGCCGCACATCCTCGGAGCGGCGGCGACCAGCCTGCGCCACGCCCGCCAGGTCGTCACCGACGACCTCAACGGCATCAGCGACAACCCGCTCTTCTTCCCCGAGCGCGATGTCGTCGCCCACGGCGGCAACTTCTTCGGCCAGCAGGTCGCCTTCGCCGCCGACCTGATGTCCATCACCGCCGCCCAGCTGGCCAACCTCGCCGAACGCCAGCTCGACCTGCTGATCGACCCGCGCCGCAACGGCGGCCTGAACCCGATGCTCGCCGAGAACCCCGGCCACGACCACGGTGTCCAGGGCATCCAGCTCGCCGCGACCTCCCTGGTGGTCGCGATGCGCCGCGCCGCCACCCCCGCCGCCATGCAGAGCGTCCCCACCAACTGGCACAACCAGGACATCGTCCCGTTCGGCACCCAGGCCGCGTTCACCGCGCTGCGGCAGTCCAGGACGCTGCGCCTGCTGCACGGCTCGCTCGCCGTCGCGCTGCGCCAGGCCGTCCGCGTCGGCGGGCGCAGCCCCGCCAACGAGGCCACCGCCCGCCTCCTGGACGCCCTCGGGCCGACCGTGACGCCGGAGCGCCCGTGGGCCGTGTCGGTACGCGCCGCCGCCGACGTGCTCGACCGCGCCTGCTGAACCGCGCGGCCAGGGCCCTGAATCGCGAGGCCGGGCCCCGGAGCCACGAGGCCGGGGCCGCGGCACCGGCAGCGACGCGGTTCAGGGCCGCGGCACCACCATCACCTCGGTGCCGCGCGCCCGCACGGCCCGTACCTCCGCCGCCGGCAGCCCGTCGTCCACGATCAGCAGGTCGAAGTCGGTCAGCGGCGCCAGCGCGTACAGCCCGCCCTTGGTGAACTTGGTGTGGTCGGCGACCAGCACCCGGCGCGCCGCGCTCTCCATCATCGCCCGCTTGACCTGCACCGTCTCCGGCGAGGTGTGGTAGCAGCGGCCGTTGGTGACGGCGGTGGTCGACAGGAACAGCACATCGGCGCGAAAGGCCCGCGCCGCGTCCGCCGTGTGCAGCCCCATGAACGCGTCGTACGCGGGGAAGTAGGCGCCGCCCAGCGTGATCAGCGAGATGCCGGGCTCCTTGGCGAGCGTGGTGACGGCCGGCAGCGAGTTGGTGATGACGGTCAGCGGCGCGTGCCCGGCGAACCGGTGCGCCAGCAGGAGGCAGGTGGTGCTGTCGTCGAGCATGACGGTCTGGCCGGGCACCAGCAGCGTCGCCGCGGCCCGCGCCAGGGCCTGCTTGACCGGCGCCATGACCGCCATCCGGTCCGCCACGCTCCCGTGGAACTGCGCCGACGGCAGGCCGGTCGCCCCGCCGCGCACCTTGCGCAGCCAGCCCTGCGCCTGGAGGGCGTCCAGGTCGCGGTGGGCGGTCATCAGGCTGATCCCGTACTCCTCGGCGAGGTCCGCGGTGCGGACGAAGCCGCGGGCGATGACGGTGTCGCGCAGGCGGCGGCGCCGCTCTTCCTGGGCTTCGAGCCGGTCCATGGTGCCCACTTCCTGATGCCGTACGGGGGTGCGTGGCGCGTGGCGCGCACCGTACGCCGTGTGAATTCGCCGCGTTATGTTCGCACGGACTTAACGCGGCGCGCGCGTCCCGCACAGGCACCGCCCGCAGGACACAACACGGCAGGCCACCGGCCCGGTGCGAAGATTTCCGGCCACCATTGACGCTGGTTTCGGCCGGACTGTTGCATCGGCTCCGTCCGCTCCGCAGGCCTCCTGCCACCGCCTGCCGCCGTAGAAAGGGGAGATTCGATGAAGAACCCTCTCCCAAGTTCGCCGATCACACGGTCGATCACACGGGCGGTGACCCGTCTCGGCATCCCGCCGACCCTCGCCCGGGGCTACCTGGGCCTGCTGCTGTTCATGATCGGAGACGGGGTCGAGTCCGGCTATCTCTCGCCGTACCTGATCGACCGGGGCGTCCCGGAGCCCCGGGTGGCGCTGCTGTTCACCGTCTACGGCATCGCGGCCGGCGTCGCCGCCTGGCTCTCCGGCGTACTGTCCGAGCTGTGGGGTCCGCGCCGCGTCATGTGGACCGGCCTCGCCATCTGGGGCGCCTTCCAGGTCGTCTTCCTCGCCGCGGCCGTCCCCATGGCGAACTACCCCCTGATGATGCTGGGCTACGGCCTGCGCGGCCTGGGCTACCCCCTGTTCGCGTACGGGTTCCTCGTGTGGATCGCCGGGGTCGCGCCGCGGGCCCGGCTCGGCACCGCCATGGGCTGGTTCTGGTTCGCGTTCACCGGCGGCCTGCCCACCCTCGGCTCGCTGGTGGCCGGCGCCCTCATCCCGCGCATCGGCGCGTACGCCACGCTGTGGGCCGCCCTGGCCCTGGTCGCCGCCGGCGGCCTGACCGCCCTGCTGCTGGTCCGCGACGACCGCGGCGGCCCCCGGCCCCGCTCCGAGGGCGACGGCCCGCTGACCACCCTGATCGGCAGTGTCACGATCCTGTGGCGCAACCCCCGGGTCGGCACCGGCGCGCTCGTACGGACCATCAACACGGCCTCGCAGTTCGGGTTCTTCGTCATCCTGCCGGTGCACTTCACCCGCACCGTCGGCTTCACCCTCACCCAGTGGCTGCACCTGCTCAGCGCGATGTTCGCGACCAACATCGTCGCCAACCTGCTGTGCGGGATGATCGGCGACCGGATCGGCTGGCGGCGCACCATCGCCTGGTGCGGCGGCGCGGGCTGCACGGCCAGCACGCTGCTGCTGTTCTACGTACCGCAGGCGGCGGGCGCCGACTTCGGTCTCGCCCTGGTGGTCGCCGCGTTCTACGGCGCTACGCTGGCGGGGTACGTCCCGATATCCGCACTGATGCCCTCGCTGGAACCACGGCACAAGGGCCAGGCACTGGCGGCGCTCAACCTGGGCGCGGGCGCCAGCACCTTCGTCGGACCGGCCGTCGTCGCGGTCTTCGCCGGGCCGCTCGGTGTCGAAGGGGTCGTCTGGATCTTCGCGGGGATGTACGCGGTCAGTACCGTGCTCACCGTCTTCCTGAAGCTGCCGGACGAGCCGGGCACGGCGCCGGCGGGAGCGGCCGCCACCGCCACCGCGGCCACCGTCCCGTCCGCCTCGGCCCCGGCGTGAGAGGACGCACCTGATGTCCGTACTGACCGTCGACGTCGGCACCACGATGATCAAGTCCGTGGTCTTCGACGACCGGGGCCGCGAGATCGCGGTCTCCCGCCTCGCCACCGAAGTGCTGCGCCCCCACCCGGGCCGGGCCGAGCAGGACATGGACGCCGTCTGGAACGCCGTCGTCCGCACCGTCCGCAACGCCCTGTCCGAACTCGCCGGCCGCCCCGGCCCGGCCGACCCCGTATGGCTGGTCTCCTTCACCGCGCAGGGCGACGGCGCCTGGCTCGTGGACGACCGCGGCCGCCCCACCGGACCCGCGATCCTGTGGTCCGACGGCCGGGCGGGCGACCTCCTCGGCCAGTGGCAGCGCGACGGCGTCCTGGAAGCCGCCTTCCGCCGCAACGGCTCGCTGACCTGCGCCGGAATGCCCAACGCGATCTTCGCCTGGCTGGCCCGGCACGACCCGGACCGGCTCGCCCGCTCGCACGCCTCGCTCACCGCCGCCGGCTGGCTCTTCCTGCGGCTGACCGGTGTCACCGCCGTCGACGAGTCGGACGCCTCGGCGCCCTTCCTCGACCACGCCACCGGCGCGTACGACCCGTACCTCCTCGACCTCTTCGGCCTGACCGGATACGAGCGGCTGCTGCCGAAGGTGCTGGGCGAGCACGAGCGGATCGCCGAGATGACGTCCGAGGCCGCCGGCCGGCTCGGACTGCCCGCCGGACTGCCGGTCGTCATGGCCCCGTACGACATCGCCGCAACGGCGCGCGGCGTCGGCGTGGTCAACCCCGGCCAGGCGTGCAGCATCCTCGGCACCACCCTGTGCACGGAGATCGTCCGTACGACCGTGGACACCACCGGCGAACCGTCCGGCATCACCATCGCCTACCGCGGCCGGGAGCGCGTCCTGCGCGCCTTCCCGACCCTCAACGGCGCCGAGGTGCTCGGCTGGGCCGCGCGCACACTGGACCTGCCCGGACCGCCCGAACTGGCCCGGCTCGCCTTCGCGTCGCAGCCGGGAGCGCGCGGCCTGATGTTCCTGCCGTACCTCTCCCCGGCGGGGGAGCGGGCGCCGTTCCTCGACGGGCACGCCCGCGGCGGGTTCTGGGGCCTGTCCCTGGAACACACCCGCGCCGACATGGCCCGCGCGGTCTTCGACGGCCTCTCGCTCGTCCTGCGCGACTCGCTGGCCGCCTCCCGCACACACGTCGGCGAACTGCGCCTGTGCGGCGGCGGCGCCAACAGCGACGCGTGGTGCGCGCTCATCGCGGACGCGACGGGCGTGCCCACCGCCCGCTCCGGCGACACCGAACTCGGCGCCAAAGGCGCCTTCCTGACCGGCCTGGTGCTGTCCGGAGCCGAGTCCAGCATGCACAGCGCCGCCACCACATACGTACGGATGCGCTCCAGCTGGGAGCCCGACCCGGAGCGCACCGCCCAGTACGCGGAGCTGTACGAGGACTTCCTGCACTGGCGCGGCCTCGCCCGCGAAGCGGGCTGGCGGCCCGGAGCCCGCCGGGGTGCGGACGCCGCTGCCGAAGCCCCCGACCGGCCACCGGCCCTGCCGCGGCAGATACCCGCACCACCCGACCCCAGCGCCCAAGGAGCCCCCCACCGTGTCTGACGCCCTGACCGCCGACGCCGTCTGGCTCGGCCTCGACCTCGGTACGCAGAGCGCCCGCTGCGTCGCCGTCGACGGGACCGGACAGCTGCTCGCCGCCGCCTCCCGGCCGCTGACGAGCCACCGCGACGGCAGGCGCCACGAACAGCGGCCCGAACAGTGGTGGACCGCGCTCACCGCCGCCTGCCGCACGGCCCTGGACGGCATCGACCCGGCCCGGGTGCGCGGCCTGGCCCTCGACGCCACCTCCGGCACGATCCTCCTCGCCGACACCGACGGCACCCCCCTCACCCCCGGCCTGATGTACGACGACGGACGCGCCGCCGAACAGGCCGAGGCCGTCAACGAGGCCGGGGGAGCGGTGTGGCAGGACCTCGGCTACCGCACCATGCAACCCTCCTGGGCCCTGCCCAAACTGCTCCGGCTGCTGCAACACGACCCCGGACTCGGCGACCGGGCCAGGCTGCTGCACCAGCCCGACCTCATCACCTGGCGGCTCACCGGCCATCAGGTCCCCTCCGACGCCAGCCACGCCCTCAAGACCGGCTACCACCTCGCCGACGAGCGCTGGCCGTCCGCGGAGCTGTCCCGGCTCGGCGTGCCCGAACGCGTCCTGCCGCAGGTCGTACGGCCCGGAACCGTCCTCGGTACGGTGTGCCCGACGGCGTCCGAGGCCACCGGCATCCCCGAAGGCGTCACCGTCGTCGCCGGGATGACCGACGGCTGCGCCGCCCAGATCGGCGCCGGCGCCCTGGCGCCCGGCGCCTGGAACTCGGTGCTGGGCACCACCCTCGTCCTCAAGGGCACCAGCCCGCACCTGATCCGCGACCCGCACGGCGTCGTCTACTGCCACCGCGGACCGGACGGCAACTGGCTGCCCGGCGGCGCCTCCAGCTCCGGCGCGGGCGTCCTCGCGCAGCACTTCAAGGGTGACGACCTCGACGCGCTCACCGCGCAGGCCGCACGCGACGGCCGCGACTGGGACGCCGTCACCTACCCCCTCGTACCGGCAGGCGGCGAACGCTTCCCCTTCCGCGCCCCCGACGCCGAACCCTTCACCCTCGGCGACGTGCCCACCCGCGCCCAGGAGTTCCACGCCTGCCTGCTCGGCGTCGCCTGCGTCGAACGGCTCTGCTTCGACTACCTCGACCACCTCGGCGCCCCCGTCGACGGACCGCTCACCTTCACCGGCGGCGGCGCCCGCAACGCGTACTGGTCGCAGCTGCGCGCCGACCTGCTCGGGCGCTCCGTCCATCTGCCCGAACAAGCCGAAGGCGCCCTCGGCATGGCCGTGCTCGCCGCCACCTCGGGCGGCGTCACCCTCCAGGAGGCCGCCGCGGCCATGGTCCGCACCGGCACCCCCGTCAGCCCCAACCCGGCCCGCACCGCCCGCCTGCTCCCCGTCTACCTCCGCTTCCTCGACGAACTGACCCGCCGTGGCTGGCTCGACCAGACCGTGGCCGACCACGCCCGCAGGAGGGCCGCACCATGACCGACTTCATCCTCGTACGCCACGGCGAGACCGAATGGCACGCCGAGAACCGCTACGCCGGACTCACCGACGTGGCGCTGACCCGCCGCGGTGAGGAACAGGCGGCGGCCCTCGCCGACTGGGCCGCCACCGCCCGCCCGGACGCCGTCTGGTGCTCCCCGCTGTCCCGCGCCCGCCGCACCGCGGCCCCCGCCGCCGCGGCCTGTGGCCTGACCCCGCACGTCGACGAACGCCTCTACGAGATCGACTTCGGCCGCGGCGAGGGCCTGACCAGGGCCGAGATGCGCGACCGCTTCCCCGAGGAGCTGGCAGCGTTCCTCGCCGACCCGGTCGGCCACCACCTGCCCGGCGGCGAGGACCCCCGCGCCGCCGCCCGACGCGCCGCCGAGTGCCTCGCCGACATCGAGCGCGCCCACCCGGACGGCCGCATCCTGATCGTCGCCCACTCCACCCTCGTCCGGGTCCTGCTCTGCCACCTGCTGGGCATCCCGCTCGCCGACTACCGGCGCGTCTTCCCCCAGCTCCTCAACGGCGCGCTGACCGAACTGCGCGTCCGCGACGGCCGGGCGGCGCTGCTGCGGCTGAACGTTCCCGCCACCCCCGCGCCGGTCACCACGCCGCTGCACTGACCCTCACCGCCCCCGCACACCCCAGGAGAAACACCCCCATGAGCAGCCCCACCGTCCTCGCCGCCGGCAACCACTTCATCCTCCCGGGCCTGCTGACCGAGGCGGTCCACGAGGCCACCGGCGGCACGGTGACCGCCGGGCAGATCCGGGAGCTGCAACTGCCCTGGCCGCACACCCCGCTCGGCAAGGTCGCCGAGGTCGACGAGGCGTCCGGCACGGAGGACCAGCTCATCGAGGCCCTCCAGGGCGTACGGATCTGCGTCACCGAACACGCCGCGCTCACCGAGCGCATCCTCGCCCACTGCCCCGACCTGGAACTGTTCTGCGTCGGCCGCGGCGGCCCGGTCAACGCCAACCTGGACGCCGCCACCCGGCACGGCGTCGCCGTCTGCTACGCCCCCGGCCGCAACGCCACCGCCACCGCCGAACACACCCTGACCCTGATCCTCGCCGCCGCCCGCGGTGTCGGCGACACCCACACCAACCTGCGCCGGGGCGTGTGGCGCGGCGACTACTACGACTACGACAAGTGCGGCATCGAGATCGAGGGCACCACCGTCGGCCTGATCGGGTACGGGGCGATCGGCAGCCGCGTCGCCAAGGTGCTGGCCGCCATGGGCGCCCACGTCCTCGTCCACGACCCGTACGCGGCCCCCGAGGCGTTGGCCGGTGTCGCCGATCAGGTCGGCCTGGACGAGCTGCTGAGCCGCTCGCGCATCGTCTCCCTGCACGCCCGCCTCACCGACGAGACCCGCGGCATGATCGGCCGCGCCCAGCTCGCCGCGATGCCGCACGGCTCCGTCCTGGTCAACTGCGCGCGCGGCGCGCTCGTCGACTACGACGCGGTCTGCGACGCGCTGGACTCCGGGCAGCTGCGCGCCGCCGGTTTCGACGTCTTCCCCGAGGAGCCGGTCCCGGCGGGCTCGCGCCTGCTGGCCGCGCCCGGCGTCGTACTGACCCCGCACATCGCTGGCGGCAGCCGCCAGGTCGCGCACAAGGCCGCCCGGATCGTCGCCGCCGAGGCCGCCCGCTTCCTGCGTGGCGAGCCGCTCGCGCACTGCGCCAACCCGGAAGTCCTGGGAAACTGACCCCGGTACGCCGAAAGGGCCGCCCCCAGGGGACGGCCCTTCGCGCGTATCAGCGCTCCTACCGGCGCCGCACCAGCGGGAACGGCAGCGTCTCGCGGATCGACAGACCGGTGAGGAACATGACCAGCCGGTCCACGCCGATGCCCAGACCACCGGTCGGCGGCATCGCGTATTCGAGGGCCTGCAGGAAGTCCTCGTCCAGCTCCATGGCCTCCGGGTCGCCGCCCGCCGCCAGCAGCGACTGGGCGGTCAGCCGGCGCCGCTGCTCGACCGGGTCGGTCAGCTCCGAATAGGCGGTGCCCAGCTCCGTACCGAACGCCACCAGGTCCCAGCGCTCGGCGAGCCGCGGGTCCTTGCGGTGCTGGCGGGTCAGCGGCGAGACATCGGTGGGGAAGTCCTTGTAGAAGGTGGGCAGCGTGGTCTTCTCCTCGACCAGCCGCTCGTACATCTCCAGGACGATGTCGCCGCGGCCCATCTCCGGCTTCACCGGCACCCCGGAACGCCCGCACAGACGGCGCAGCACATCCGGGTTCGTGTCCGCGTCGACCTCCTCGCCCAGGGCCTCGGAGATCGCGCCGTACACCGTCTTGACCGGCCAGATGCCCGAGATGTCGTGCTCGACGAGCCGGCCGTTCGCGTCCGCCTTGCGCGCGGTGGCGCTGCCGAACGCGGAGACGGCCGCACCCTGGATCAGCTCCCGGGTCAGGTCGAGCATCACGTCGTAGTCGGCGAACGCCTGGTACGCCTCCAGCATCGTGAACTCGGGGTTGTGCTTGTAGGAGATGCCCTCGTTACGGAACGTGCGTCCCATCTCGAAGACCTTCTCCATGCCGCCCACGCACAGCCGCTTGAGGTACAGCTCCGGCGCGATGCGCAGGTACAGGTCGAGGTCGTAGGCGTTGATGTGGGTCTGGAACGGACGCGCGTTGGCGCCGCCGTGGATCTGCTGGAGCATCGGTGTCTCGACCTCCAGGTAGCCGCGCTCGATCAGACCCTGGCGCAGCGCCTGCACCGCGGTGCTGCGCGCCCGCAGGTTCTCCCGCGAGTCCGGCGAGACGACCAGGTCCACGTAACGCTGGCGGACCTTGGCCTCCGGGTCGGTCAGACCGCGCCGCTTGTCGGGCAGCGGGCGCAGGCACTTGGCCGTCAGCCGCCAGTGCGTGACGAACACCGTCAGCTCACCGCGGTCGCTCGCGCCGACCTCGCCCTCCGCCTCGATGTGGTCGCCCAGGTCGATGTCGGCGGCGAACCGCGCCAGCTCCTCGGCGCCCGTGGCCTCGCGGGTCAGCGCCACCTGGAGGTCACCCGACCAGTCGCGCAGCACGGCGAACAGCACACCGCCGTGGTCGCGGGTGAGCAGCACCCGGCCGGCGATACGGACGACCTTGCCGGTGTGCGTACCGGACTCCAGGTCCGGGTGCTCGTCGCGGACGTCGCCGAGCGTGTGGGTGCGCTGCACACCGACGGGGTACGGGTCGACGCCCTCCTCGCGCAGCCGCTCCAGCTTGCGGTGCCGCACCCGGACCTGCTCCGGCAGCGCCGCCAGCTCCCGCTCGCGCAGCTCCTCCTCGCTCGCCGGGGGCTGCTCCGCCAGGCCCAGCTCGTCCAGGGACGGCAGGTGGGCGGTGGTGGCCGGGGTCAGCACCCGCTTCTTGCGGCCCTTGCCCCACAGCTTGCCCAGGCTCGGTACGGCCACGAAGCCCTCGGCGATGCCGGAGGCCAGGCCGATGCGGGCCAGGGCGCCGGTGTCCGCGTAGCACAGGAAGCGCGGGTACCACTCGGGCGCGTACTTCGCGTTGGAGCGGTACAGCGCCTCCAGCTGCCACCACTTCGAGAAGAACAGCAGCAGCTTGCGCCACACCTTCAGCACCGGGCCGGCGCCGATGCGGGCGCCCTCCTCGAAGGCGGACCGGAAGACCGCGAAGTTCAGCGAGATGCGGCGCACGCCGATCTGCCCGGCGTGCGCGCACAGCTGGGCGACCATGTACTCCATCACGCCGTTCGGCGCGCTGCGGTCACGGCGCATCACGTCCAGCGAGATGCCGTCCTTGCCCCACGGCACGAACGACAGCAGGGCGATCATGTTGCCGTCGCCGTCGAACGCCTCGGCCAGCAGGCAGTCCCCGTCCTCGGGGTCGCCGAGCCGGTCCAGCGCCATCGAGAAGCCGCGCTCGGTCTCGGTGTCGCGCCAGGCGTCCGCCCGGTGGATGACCTCCTGCATCTCCTCGTCCGACAGCTCCTTGTGGCGGCGGACGCGGAAGGTGGCGCCGGTGCGCTCGACGCGGTTGACGGCCTGGCGGGTCACCCGCATCTCGCGGCCGTCCAGGTCGAAGTCCTTGACGTACAGGATCGCCTCGTCACCGAGCTGCAGCGCGCTCAGGCCGCTGCGCGCGAACGCCTTGGCGCCGTCCTCGCTCGCGCCCATGACGGCGGGCTGCCAGCCGTAGCGCCCGGCGACCTTCAGCCACTCCTCGATGGCCGGGCCCCACGCCTCGCGGTCGCCGACCGGGTCACCGCTGGCCAGGCAGACGCCGGCCTCCACGCGGTAGGTGACGGCGGCCTTGCCGCTGGGGGAGAAGACCACGGCCTTGTCGCGGCGGGTGGCGAAGTAGCCCAGCGAGTCGCGGCCGCCGTAGCGGGCGAGCAGCGCCCGGATACGGGTCTCCTCGTCGCCGTGCAGCGCGGCCTCCATGCGCTGCGACCGGAAGAGCGTCAGGGCCGCGTTCAGCAGCGCCACGGCGCCGAACAGGCCGAGCAGGCTGATCAGCCAGTGCGGCGGATGGCCGTCGAACTGCCGGCCGCTGACCAGACCGCCGCAGACCCGGTCGGCTACCCACAGCAGGCGGTTGCCGCCGCCGTGCTCCAGGCTGCCGGGGAAGAGGGACACCAGGCCCCAGCCGACGAGGATCGCCGCCACCAGGCCGGCGGCCAGCACCCCGGCGGCGCGCCAGAACGCGCCGCGGCGGGTGATCGCGTAGAACTCGCGGTGCGAGACCAGCAGCAGCACCAGCGCCGCCGCGCACAGCACCAGGGAGAACAGATACTCCCGGTAGCCGTCGACCACGAGGATCGCGTCGGTCAGCGTCACCAGCACCATGTAGACGACGGCGACCCACAGGGCGACCCGTTTGCGTGCGGTCATGGCCGCGGCCAGCAGGAAGAGGAAGGCCGCGTACGCGAAGTTCGGTTCGACCGCGATGGTCAGGGTGTCCAGCCAGTAGATGACCGGTTTCAGGCCGCGTCGCAGCGGCCCGATCAGCGCCGTGACGGCGCAGAACAGCCCCAGAAGGCTGAAGAAGATGGCAAAGCCGTTGGGCACGCGGCGGCGAAAACGCGCCCACGCCGTTATTTGGTCCTGGTCCTGCACGGTGCTCATTCCGTCACACTAGGCTCTGTAGGGGGTCAGCTGCTCGATGGGAGGGCGCTCTTCTTCTGCCACTGGGGCCAGTCGACCATCCAGTCCCCGAGACCGTTGTTCTCGGCCGCCTTCCCTCGTACGGAGGAACCGGTGACCTCGAACGGGTCACCGACGCGGACCTTGGCGTAGAGCCAGTCGGCATCGGCGTCGGTCAGCCCGATACAGCCGGAGCTGTCGTTGACGCGGCCCACCTTGCCGGCGTTCCACGGCGCCGCGTGCGCGTAGGTGCCGGAGTCGGTGAGCTTCATGGAGTCACGGACGGTCTTGTCGTACGCGTCACCCAGCCCCACGGTCTCGGAGTTCATGGTGATCGTGCCCTCCTTCGCCATCAGAGGGAAGACGCCCGTCCAGGTGGAATGCTGTGCGTCCGGCCGGCCGGCGGAGAAGGGGATGTTTTTCACCTCCTCTCCGTTCTCGATGAACGTCAGGTGCTTGCTGTCCAGATCGACCTTGATCACATGGCTCGCGCCGATGGTGAAGTTCAGGTCGTAGTCCTTGGCGAAGTAGCGTCCGCCGCCGGAGTCCACGCCGTTGAGGTCGGCCCGCAGCCCGACCTTGGTGCCCGACTTCCAGTACTCCTTCGGCCGCCAGTCCACCCGGTCCTTGCCGGACCAGTCCTTGACCCAGCCCCACGAACCCGTCGTGTGGTTGTCGGTGGTGACCTTCAGGTGCCGCTCGACGGCGGCCCGGTCGGTCACCGGGAAGTCGAAGGTGACGGAGACGGGCTGGGCCACGCCGACGGTGGCGCCCTGCGAGCCGGGGCTCAGCACGAGCTTGTTGAGCTTGTCGGCCTTGGCGGTGGTCAGCGACTCCTTGACCTCGTTCGTGCCGCCCTGCGGGTTTCTGGCCTCGGCCACGACGGAGTACTTGGTGTCCGGCGCGGTCTTCTCGTGGGAGGTCCACACCCGGCCGCCGTCGCCCAGCCCGCCGGACAGCCGGCGGCCCCTCGGGTCCGTCACCACGACCTTGGTCAGTGTGCCGCCGGACGCGCTGACCTGAAGTTTGTCCCCTGCCTGTACGGTCTTGACGCCGTTCGCCGCGCTCAGCGACACCCGCACCGCAGGGCCCTTCGACGCGGACGCGGCGGGGCCCCCGCAGGCGGTCAGCGCGCCGATGCCGAGGAGCGGCACCAGGGCCAGCGCGATCCGCGCGGGGCGCGGCGGACGGTGCCGGTGCGGGGCGGGGGCAGGACTCATCTGGGTGCTTTCGGTGAGCGGTCCGGCGGATGTCGGCCGCTAAGACGCGAACCACTTGCGTTTCGTTGCGTTGCGTGACGTGATCCACGCCACACCGCGCCACCAGGTGCGATGTGCTCGCGTGGTGGCGTGGTTCGTACTCCGCGTGCCCGGTGTGCCGCTCCGCCCGCTCCCTTCCGGCCTCCCGGCCCGTCGTTCCCGCACCGTTGACGACGCTCCCTCCCACCCCTACGGTTCCCGCGTGTATCGCTTACGGGCCGCCGTGGCGGCAGCAGTACTCCTCCTCACCTTCACGGCGTGCGGAAGCGGCAGTTCCGGTTCGGGTGGCGACGGGCCGGACAGCGTCGAGATCGGCGCGCTCGCCATCGTCGACACCGCACCGGTCCACCTGGCCCGGTCCCGCGGATTCTTCGCCAAGCAGGGCATCGACGCGAAGATCACGCCGGTCCAGGGCGGCGCTTACAGCTCCTCCGGCGTCGTCAGCGGCCAGTTCGACTTCGGCTTCAGCAACACCACCACCCTGCTCACCGCCCGCGAACAGGGACTGCCCCTCAAGGCCGTGGCCAACGGCGTGGCCTCCACCGGGCAGGCCGGAGCGGGCAAGGACTACAGCGCCGTCCTCGTACCCAAGGGCAGCGCCATCAAGTCGGCCGAGGACCTGCCCGGCCACAAGATCGCCGTCAACCAGCTGAAGAACATCGGCGACACCACCATCCGGGCCGCCGTGCGCCGGGCCGGCGGGGACCCCGAGAAGCTGGAATTCACCGAGATCCCGCTCCCCGACATGCCCGCCGCCCTCGCCGCCGGGCGGGTGGACGCCATCTGGACCGTGGAGCCCTTCCAGACCCAGGCCATCGACCAGGGCGCCCACGAGGTGTGCTGGCCCTTCGCCGAGGCCACCGGCAACCTGACCGTGTCCCTGTACTTCACCAGCGAGAAACTGCTCCACGAGAACCCGGACCTGGTCAAGCGCTTCAAGACCGCCATCGACCAGGCCCTGGCCTACGCCCGCACCCACCCCGACGAGGTACGCAAGGAACTCGGCACGTACACCAAGATCCCGCCGGAGGTCATCCGGCGGATCGTGCTGCCGAAGTGGCCCACCGAGATCAACCGCGCGTCCGTGCAGACCGTCGCCGACTTCGCCCGTAAGGACGGCGTCCTCAAGAAGCCCGCCGACGTCGGCGCACTGCTGCCGTGACCCGCCGCGGGGCGCGCGCCGGGGCGCCGATGAGCACCCCGCGCGCCGCCGCCCTCGGACTCGCGGGCCTGGCGTGCCTCTTCGCCGTCGCCGAGGCGGTGCCCCGGCTCGGCCTCGTCGACCCGCGCCACCTGCCGCCCGCCACCGCCATCGTGCGCCGCCTCGCCGGCGAACTGGGCGACGCGACCCTGTGGACGGCGCTCGGCGAGACCCTGCGCTCCTGGGCGCTCGGGCTCGCCATCGCCTGCTGCCTGGCCGTCGCCCTCGGCGTACTCATCGACGCCGTACCGGGCCTGCGCGCCGCCACCGCCTCCACCATCGAGTTCCTGCGCCCCATCCCGTCCGTGGCGCTGATACCCCTCGCCACCCTGCTCTTCGGCGCGGAGACCGGCTCCACCCTGCTCCTGGTGGTCTACGCGTCCTTCTGGCAGGTGCTCATCCAGGTGCTGTACGGCGTGGCCGACGTGGACCCGGTCGCCCGGGAGACCGCCCGCAGCTACCGCCTCGGCCCCTGGGCCCGCCTGCGCCACCTCGTGTGGCCGACGGCCCTGCCGTACGTGATGACGGGCCTGCGGCTGGCCGCCGCGGTGGCGTTCATCCTGGCCGTCACCGCCGAACTGGTCATCGGCAGCCCCGGGCTGGGACTGCGCATCCAGCTCGCCCAGTCCGGCGGCGCGGTCACCGAGGTCTACGCGCTGATCGTGCTGGCCGGACTGGTCGGGGTCGCCGTGAACGCGGCCGTGCGGGCCGTGGAGCGCCGGGTGCTGGCCTGGCACCCGTCCGTACGGGGCGAGGTGGCGCGGTGAGAGCGGCGGGCGGGCGCCCCGCGCGGCGCGCCGCCGGACTGCTGCGCCGCGCGGGGCTGCGCGCGCTGCGCGTCCTGGGCGTGCCGGTCCTGCTGATCCTCGGCTGGTGGGCCTACAGCTCCGCGAGCCCCACCTTCTACCTGCCGACGCCGGGCCGGGTCGCCACCGCCTTCACCGAGGTCTGGTTCTCCGCCCGGATCACCGGGGACGTCCTGCCCAGCGTCGGCCGGCTGCTCACCGGCTACGTCCTCGCGGGCCTGCTCGGCGTCGGTCTCGGCGTCGCCATCGGCTCCTCGCGCACCCTGCGCGCCGCCGCCGAACCCGTCCTGGAGTTCTTCCGCGCCGTGCCGCCACCGGTCCTGGTGCCCCTGATCATGCTGCTCGCGGGTCTGGACACGGCGATGAAGGTGCTGGTCATCGTCTCCGGCTGCGTGTGGCCCGTCCTGCTGAACACCGTCGAGGGCGTACGCGCCGTCGACGAGGTCCTGGACGACACCGGCCGCTGCTTCGGGCTGCGCGGGCCCGCCCGCCTGCGCCACCTCGTGCTGCCCGCCGCGAGCCCGCAGATCATGGCGGGCCTGCGGCAGGCCCTGTCCATCGGCATCATCCTCATGGTCATCGGCGAGATGTTCGCCAGCACCTCCGGTATCGGCCACACCGTCGTCCTCTTCCAGCGCGGGTTCGCCATACCCGAGATGTGGAGCGGCATCGTCGTCCTCGGGCTGCTGGGTTTCGGCCTCTCGGTCGCCTTCCGGGCCGTCGAACGCCGCATACTGGCCTGGCACTTGGCGCGCGGCGAGGAGCGGGGACGACATGCTTGAAATCACCGGCCTGGGCAAGGTGTACGAGGGGCGCGGCGGCGTCGAGGCGCTACGGAAGATCGACTTCCGGGTGGCCGACGGCGACCTGGTGTGCGTCGTGGGCCCCTCGGGCTGCGGCAAGACCACCCTGCTCAAGTGCCTCGCCGGACTGCTGTCACCGACATCGGGCGAGGTACGCGTCGCGGGCCGCCGGGTCACCGGCCCGCCGCCGGGCATGGCCGTCGTCTTCCAGGAGTACGGCCGCAGCCTCTTCCCCTGGATGACCGTGCGCAAGAACGTCGAACTCCCGCTGCGCGAGAAGAGAGTTCCCGCGCAGCGCCGCCGCGAACTGGTCGAGGAGGCGCTGTCCGCCGTCGGCCTCGCCGACGCCGCGGCGGCCCATCCGTGGCAGCTCTCCGGCGGTATGCAGCAGCGCGTCGCCATCGCCCGTGCCATCGCGTACGAGCCCCAGGTGCTCCTGATGGACGAGCCCTTCGCCGCCGTGGACGCGCAGACCCGCGCCGAGCTGGAGGACCTGCTGCTCACCCTGTGGCGCCGGCTCGGCGTGACGACGCTGCTGGTCACCCACGACATCGACGAGGCGGTCTACCTGGGGCGGCGGGTCATCGTGCTGTCGTCGGCGCCCACCGTCGTCCAGGAGGACCTCGCCGTCGACCTGCCGGCCGCACGGGACCAGATCACCACCCGCTCCGCCCCGCGCTTCGCCGAGCTGCGCGCCCACGTGTACGCGCAGATCAGGCACGCGAAGGGCCGGGCGGCGGCCTGGCCGGAGGGGGAGCCCGGTGCCGGCCCGCGGGACCTCAGCCCGAAAGCAGACGGCCGTACACGATGAAGACCAGCAGCAACAACGAGCACAGCACCTCCACGGCACCGACCACCGCGATCCGCACCTTGCGCGTGGGCATCGCCACGGCCCGCAGGAAGAAGAGGACGAAGGGCACCGCCAGCCACGGGTCGAGCGAGACGGCGGCCACCACCGCCAGCCCGTGGTACACGGCCGACGCCATCCGGAACGCCTCGCTGCCGCGTTCCCGGATCATCGTCTTCACATAGAGCACGGTCCCGGTGAAATACAGCAGACAGGCCGCGGCGGCCGGCCAGGCGCCGGAATCGATCGTGCCGCCGCCCAGCCGGTCCGCGACGAGCAGCATTCCGCAGGCGGGCACGACCGCCGCGATTCCGTTGACCGTGGCGCGTTCCTCGTTGCGGTACGCGTACACGATATTGACGGCGAAGAACGGCGCCGCGCAGAGCGCCGCGAGCAGCAGCCAGGGATGCGCCACCGCGAGCGGTACGGCACATACGGCGAAGGCCGCGCCGAATCCGGCGAGCGGCGCGAGATGGCGGCGGGGCGCCCGCGGATTGCGGGAAAGGCGGCGCAGCCGCAGGAATTGCTGGGCGTGGAACGCCGCGCAGTAGGCCAGCAGCCACGCGGGCAGCAGCGCGGCGTGCCACCCGACGAACCCGCCCAGCAGCGCACCCGCCAGGAACGGCACGACGAGCATGGCCCAGGCGCCGTGCTGGTTCGGTATCCAGCGGCGCAGTACACGCCGCCCGCGCGAAGTGCTCATCTCATGAATATAAGCGGTCCGCAAGCCGGTCCGGGCGGCCGATGGTCCGGGACCAAAGGCCCGCAATACGCGGGGTGATGAGATTTTCTCCCCGGTCGCCGGCGGATGGGCGCACTCCGTCCGGTGCGGGAAATACGCGAGGTGACGACCGGCGTCGCCCGGTGACTGCCAGTGATCACCTGGATGGCGCACCGGTGTAACCACGGGAGAAGGGACGGAATAAGCCAAACTGGCGCCCGTTGTCGTCCGTTCGGGCGGCCGGTGAGGAGGTTTGTCGTGGCTGTTTCGATCTCGGTCGTCGTGCTGCTCGTCGTATTGACCATCGTCTTTCTGCGCAGCGGGCGGCTGAAATTCTCGCACGCCCTCGTCTGTATGCTGCTCGGCTTCTACCTGGCCGGCAGCAGCCTGGCACCGGACATCCAGAACGGGCTGTCCGGCGCGGCCGACGTGGTCAGCAGCGTCCGGCCGTGACCGCGCGGGGCTCAGCCCCGCGCGAAGACACCGATGGCGTTCGGCACCGGCCGCTCCGCGCCGCCCGAGGGATGGTTGCGCACGGTCGATCCCGGGCTGCCCGGCTCACGGGTGACGAGCGTGGAGGAGCCGCCCCCGTCCAGGTTGACCGCGTCCCGCGCGCCCAGCCGGTCCATCAGGTCCGCCAGTTCACGTACCGTCATGCCGGCCCGTCCCGGCGCGCCGTCCAGCGCGAGCAGCAGCAGCCGGTGCCCGCCCGCGCCGACGCCGGCGGAGGTCCGCACGGCCGGGGTGACGGTGTCCAGGCCGCTCAGCGGCTCCTCGTCGCGGACGATCGGGAAGCCGCCGACGGCGAAGCGCAGCGGTACGGGCTGCCGTCCGGTCAGCGCGTGGCCGATCCGGACCGCGTCGCCGACGTGCAGCTTGCGCAGCTGCCGGGCGCCCTCCTCCCGGCCGACGAGTGTCGTCGTGCCGCGCGTGATGCCGCCCCGGCCGGGCACCTGCGCGACCTCCGTGACCCGGCCGCGCCGGACCGTGACCTCGTACGTCTGCGCACTGCACGGCGCGGCCCGGTCGGTGTCCGTGCCGCAGGTGGCGCGGACGCGTGAGGTGGTTCCCCACAGGGAGGTGAACGCGCCGATGCCGTTCACCGGCAGCGCGTACTGGTTCAGGCCCTTCAGGGGAAGCGCGCCGCCGGGAGTGAGCGCGGCCCCGCGCAGGGACAGCCGGTCCAGCCGCGCGCGGCGGTCGAGGCCGACGCCGATGACGTCCTTGGCGGTTGTACCGGGCGGCAGGGCCGGGCCGAAGCGCTGCCCGTCGGGCACGGCCGCCTTCAGGTGCCGCCCGGAGGCGATGGCCGGGCCCACCGGGGCGCCGGTCGCCTCCACGCCGGGGTGCTGGGTCTCGGTGATGTTGAAGAAGTCCGCGTTGACGGCGCCCACCGCGGAGCGCGCGTCGGCCAGCCGGGAGACCGGGGAGCGGGCGCCGACCGCACCCGGATAGAGCAGGTCCACCGAGACCCTGCGGTCGGCCAGATCAGCCGTCAGCAGGTGCCCGTGTGCGGTGCCCCGCCCCACCACGATGTCGAAGGCGCGGTATGTCACCCCCGGCGCGACGCGGACCGGCCGCCCCAGTCGCAGGGTGTCGCCGTCCGCGGTGGCCCCGGCGGCCACGCCGCTCCCGGCCAGTACGCCCCATGCCGTCAGCGCCGTCAGTACCGCCCGTACACGAACGAATCGATTCTTCACGATTCCCCCAGACGTCCCGGTAACTGTCCCATGGGTGCGAGAGGCCCACTATGTCCCGGAGATGACAGGAATCCGTACAACCGCCGTACGGTCGACGTGTCGCTTCCGTCCCCCCTGCCGAGGCGGTGCGCCCGCCCCCTGCGCCCACACGGACCGCTCCTCCGGTCCAGGGGCGTGGCCACGGCCCTGGACCGGAGGAGCGAAAGCTGATGGACGGGGACGGAACGCGTGCGGGGGGCCGCGCCGGTGCGGTGCCGGTGGGGTATGGGCGGTCCGACCGTGCGGAACGCGCGGGAGCCGCGGCCCTGCGTCAGGCCTGCGCGCCCGCCGGGGGAGTGGTCGCGCAGATCACGCGGGTGGCGGGGGTGGTGAAGGTGCCGTCCTTGGCGGGCTGGCCGCCGGCGAACTCGTAGTAGATGTACGAGTAGAAGGCGACGTCGGGGTAGCCGCAGGAGGAGTCGGCGCCGATGGTGTAGGTCATCGTGACCTTACGGGTGGCGCCGGGAGCGATCGGGACGGAGTACGAGGCGCCCTGGCCCGCGGTGCAGGTCACGCCGGGGTCCGCGGTACAGGTCTTCCAGGTGTACTTCAGGCCGCTCGCGGTGGAGGTCTCCCAGGTGGGCTGGAAGGACTGCCACACGAACCGCACGTCGGCGGTGCCGGTGTTGGTGAACGTCATGGTCACGGTCACGTCGGAACCGGGGGTGGCCTGCGCCTTGTCCACCGTGAACGCGAGCGCCGGGGTGTCGGCGGCGGACGCCGGGGAGGCGCCGGCCAGGCCGAGGACGGAGACGACGAGGGCGAGGAGGGCGGCGAAGCCGGCCCTGCTGAATCTGCTCATTGTTCTGCGCATGACCAGGGAGCGTAAGGCGTGATCCGCTCTTTGGGGCGGTTCCGGGAGAACCTGTTTTTTCGACCGAAAAGGTCTGGCCACGCCGCAAAAGCCAAGGTGGCGGCTGGATTTCCACGAAGCGGCCGAATACGGATGCCGGGTTCCGCGCTGCCGCGCGATCACCGCCGGACCCGGTCTACGGCCCGCCGCGCCCCGTAAGGCGTTGCGCAAGGACGGCAGTGGTGGGGCGGGGTGCCACGGGGCGGAGCCGTGGGGGAAAGGGGATTTCCCAGGTGGTGTGGGAACGCCGTGACAGCTGTGACGAAAGTGTTGGGCGTGGTGCACGGAATGGCAGGCGGTGGCGGGTGCGTGAGGCGGTACGCGGCGGCCCGGCGGCGCCGCCCGTGGCACCGTCTCCAGGGGCCGCGGGGGCACCGGACCGTGCCGACGTGACGCTGCGGGCCGGGCGGTGTCCGGGTTCCGGTACGCCTCCGCCGCCATACGGCCTGGCGTAAAGCCACCGCCCCCGGGAGGGCGGGAGACGCGTATCCGCGCCCGCCGCCCGGCCCCCGGCCCGCCGGAGCGTGCAAACGGTCCGCCCGCTGCCCCGGCGCCATGGGCGGGGACAGCGGGCGGAGACACCGTTGGTACGGCCCGGGACCGGCCGGGGGAGCGGGCTAGTGCCCGATCTCCACGTCCTCCAGGACGCCCAGCGCGTCCGGCACCAGCACGGCCGCCGAATAGTAGGCACTGACCAGGTAGTTGATGACCGCCTGCTCGTTGATGCCCATGAAGCGGACCGACAGGCCCGGCTGGTACTCGTCGGGGATGCCCGTCTGGTGCAGCCCCACCACGCCCTGGTTCTCCTCGCCGACCCGCATGGCGATGACCGAGCTGGTCTGGTCGGGGTTGATGGGGATCTTGTTGCAGGGCAGCAGCGGGATGCCGCGCCACGCCCGGACCGCCGTGCCGCCGATCTCCGCGCCGGTCGGGTAGATGCCGCGGGCGTTCCACTCCCGGCCGATCGCCGCGATGGTGCGCGGGTGCGCCAGCAGGAACTGCGTCTTGCGGCGCCGCGAGATCAGCTCGTCCAGGTCGTCAGGGGTGGGCGGGCCGCTGCGGGTGTGGATGCGCTGCTTGAGGTCGGCGTTGTGCAGCAGCCCGAACTCGCGGTTGTTGACCATCTCGTGTTCCTGGCGCTCGCGCAGCGCCTCGATGGTCAGCCGCAGCTGCTGGTCCAGCTGGTTCATCGGGTCGTTGTAGAGGTCGGCGACCCGGCTGTGGATCTTCAGTACGGTCTGCGCGACGCTCAGTTCGTACTCGCGCGGCGCGAGTTCGTAGTCCACGAAGGTGCCCGGCAGCGCGGGCTCGCCGACATGGCCCGAGGTCACGTCGATGGCCGCCTCGCCGTGCTTGTTCTGCGGCGGGACCTGCGCCGTGCGGTAGTGCTCCAGGTGGTCGCGCAGGGCGGGGGAGCGGTCCGCGAGCTGTTCGTACTCGGCGCGGGGCAGCGTCAGTACGGTCACCCGCGTCACGGCCCGTACGGAGTGCTCCCAGGTGGCGTCCGGCGACAGCAGCGCCGCCTCGCCCAGGTGATCGCCGTCCGCGAGCACGCCGAGGACCGTGTCGTCCCCGTATTTTCCGGTGCCGATACGGTTCAGCTTGCCGTGCGCGACGAGGATGACCCGGTCGGCCGGCGCGCCCTGCTCCACCAGGACGTCGCCGGGCGCGTGCTCTTCCTGTACGAACCGGCCGGCCAGCGCCTCCAGCGCCGACGCGTCGTCGAAGTCGCGCAGCGGCGGCAGTTCCCGCAGTTCCGCGGGGATGACCCGGACCTCGGAACCGGTGCTGGTGAACTCGACCCGGCCGTCCCCGAGGGTGTGGGTCAGACGCCGGTTGACTCGGTACGTACCGCCGGAGACCTGGGTCCAGGGCAGCACGCGCAGCAGCCAGCGGGAGGAGATCCCCTGCATCTGCGGCACGGTCTTGGTCGTGGTGGCCAGATTGCGTGCCGCGGCCGTGGCCAGGCTGGTGCGTGCCTGCTCGGTGTCCGGGGTGGCGCCGGGTCCGGATGTCGGGTCCGCCGGTGTGGTCATGGGGGGTTTCACCTGTTCCTGTCGGTCGTTCGGCGTCGTGCGTCATTGCTCGGTAAACGGTTCCTCAACCGTTTGCCATGGCTGGAATTCGGCGGTTCATTGGCCGGTCTGCACGTCCTCCAGAATTCCGAGTGCGTCCGGCACGAGGACCGCGGCGGAGTAGTAGGTGCTGACGAGGTAGTTGGCGACCGCCTGGTCGTTGACCCCCATGAACCGGACCGACAGACCCGGTTCGTATTCGTCGGGAATTCCCGTCTGGTGCAGACCGACGACGCCCTGCTTCTCCTCGCCCGTGCGCATGACCAGAAAGGAGCTGGTGCCGTCCGCGGTGACCGGAATCTTGTTGCACGGGAAGATGGGCACGCCGCGCCAGGAGGGCAGCGAGTGCCCCATGAAGTCGACCGCGGTCGGGTACAGGCCGCGGGCGCTGCACTGGCGGCCGAACGCGGAGATCGCCTTGGGGTGGGCGAGCAGGAAGCCCGGGTCCTTCCACACGGTGGCGAGCAGCTCGTCCAGGTCGTCGGGGGTGGGCGGGCCGCTGCGGGTACGGACGCGCTGTGTGAGGTCGGCGTTGTGCAGCAGGCCGAACTCGCGGTTGTTGACCATCTCGTGTTCCTGGCGCTCGCGCAGCGCCTGGATGGTCAGCCGCAACTGCTCCTCGACCTGGTTCATCGGGTCGCTGTAGAGGTCGCCGACCCGGGTGTGGGCCCGCAGCACGGTCTGCGCGACGCTCAGCTCGTACTCGCGCGGCGTCAGCTCGTAGTCGACGAAGGTGCCGGGCACCCGCGGTTCGCCGTGGTGGCCGGAGGCGACCTCGATGGCCGACTCGCCACTGGCGTTGCGCGCCGGCGCGGTGCCCGTACCGGCTGTCGCGAGGTGGTCGCGCAGCTCCTGCGAGCGGTCCGTGATCTCCTGCGCGGCCTGCCGGGGCAGCGCCATGACGGTCACCCGGGTCACCGCGCGGTAGGTGTACTCCCACGAGGCGGCGGCGTCGGTGAGCGGCTTGTCGCCGAGGTGGTCGCCGCCGGCCAGCGCGCCCAAAACCGTTTCGTCACCGTACTTGCCGGTGCCGATCCGGTCGACCCGGCCGTGCGCGATCAGGATCAGGCGGTCGGCCGGCGTGCCGGCCGCGGCGATCACGTCGCCGGGCGCGTACTCGTGCTGGACGAAGCGCTCGCCGAGCGCGCCGAGCACCGCGCCGTCGGTGAAGTCGCGCAGCGCGGGCAGCTCGCGCAGCTCGTCGGGGATGACCGAGACCTCGGTGCCGGAGACGGCGAAGTCCACCCGGCCGTCGCCGACGGTGTAGGTCAGGCGCCGGTTGACGCGGTACGTGCCGCCCGAGACCTGCACCCAGGGCAGCAGCCGCAGCAGCCAGCGCGAGGTGACGCCCTGCATCTGGGGGACGGTCTTGGTGGTCGTGGCCAGCTTGCGTGCCGCGGCCGTCGTCAGGCTGGAATTCGGCGTCTCGCCCCCGGGGCCGGAAATTGTCTCGTCCGTAACCGTCACTGCTTCGCCACCAATCTAGGGAAGTTGGACATCGGACGGCGGCAGGAGCCACGGCCGTTCCGTAAGGCGAGGTCCGTGCCGCTCGCCGCACTGAACATAGACGGGTTGTTTTAATCTGGGCAATCACTCAAAAGAGTGGCATGAAAAATAATTGAGATGGATAGGTTTAGCGGAATCCATCGTTGGAAAGAGTGCCGTGGTGATTCCGGCAAAGCGGCGATGTACGGCGCGGTGCCGGCGAAAAGGCGCGGAGGGGGCGGAGCGGGTTATTCCCCGGGTCGCCGCCGGGGAGCGGCGGCCGCGCGGGAGCGGCCCAGCGGGTCGTCGAGCACGGCCCGCAGGGCGGCGTGCGCCGCGCCGAGCAGCGGTCCGTCGGCACCGACGCGCGAGACGGCCACCCGCGTACGCGGCGCGGCCCCCGCGTACGGCCCGACGGCGGTACGGGCCGCCAACTCCCGCACCAGCGACGGCAGCAGCCAGGGCGCCAGCCGGGCCAGTGCCCCGCCGAGCAGCACCGCCCCGGGGTCGAGGAGGTGCACGGCCCCGGCGAGCGCGATGCCCAGTGCCGACCCCGCGTCCCGCAGCGCGGCCGATGTGGCCCGGTCCCCGGCGGCGGCGCGGCGGGCGAGCAGTTCGACCCGCCCCCGCGGCCCGGGATGACCGGCCGCCGCCCGTACGGGATCGAGGCCCGCCGCCCGCAGTACGGCCGCTTCTCCCGCGTACTGCTCCAGGCAGCCCCGCCCGCCGCAGCCGCACGGGCGCCCGCCCGGATACACCGGCACGTGGCCCAGCTCGCCCGCGAACCCCCGCACACCGCACAGCAGTTGCCCGTCCACGACGACCGCGGCGCCGATCCCCACCTCGGCCGAGACGTGGAGGAAGTCGGGCGGGGGCGCCCCCTCGCCGTCCGGGCCCGCGCCGAGCCGCATCTCGGCCAGCGCGCCGAGGTTCGCCTCGTTCTCGACGGCCGGCGAGCCCGGCGTGCCGGTCAGCGCGCGGAGCACCGGTGCCGGATCGACGTTGCGCCAGCCGAGGTTGGGCGCGCGCACCACGGTCGTCGTGCCGCGCGCCACCAGCCCGGGGACCGCGACCGTCAGCCCCACGGGCCGCAGATCCAGCGGCGCGATCCGGCCCGTGACGTCTGTGATCATTCCGGCCAGCCGGCGCAGGACCGGGCCGGGCGCGCTGTCACGGTTGACCGCGTCGGCCGCCACCCGCGCACGCACCCGCCCGCGCAGGTCGACGGCGCACACCGCGAGGTGGTCGACACCGATCTCGGCGCCGATCCCCGCGGGCCCGGTGTCGCTGACGGCCAGTTCACTGCCCGGCCGCCCGCGTCCGCTGGGCGCGGCCGGTCCCCTCTCGACCAGCAGACCGGCCCGCAGCAGCGCGTCGACGAGCGTGGAGACGGCCGCCCGGGTCAGCCCGACGCGCGCGGCGATCCCCGCGCGTGACACGGGCCCGTCGGCGGCCACGGCCCCGAGGACACGCGCCAGGTTGCGGCGGCGGATGCCGTGCTGCGTGTCGGAACCGGCTGCACCTGCGGTACCGGCTGCACCGGAGAAACCGGCGATACCAGCGGGATCAGCGGCACCGGCCGAGGTCACGGGGTACCCGTGGCGGGCGTGGCGGACGGGGTGGCCATACGGGTCGCGGAACTCCGGATCTCGTCGGTGGTGCGTGCGTACGGACACCTGCGGCCGTTCGGCCGGGACCTCAGCCGGCGGCGTCCGGCCGGCCGGGGCCCAGCGGCCCGTACATCTCGGCGAACGCCATGTCGGCACACCGTCCCAGGCTCGTCAGCAGCCCGGCGGCGCACTCCTGCTGCGCCCCGGCCGCCGACGGGTCGGCGTACTCCTCCAGCACCAGGTAGGCGCCGGGCTCGGGCAGTGTGAACCAGCGGTAGATCGGGCCGACCGGTTCCGGCCCGGCCGCCTCGTGCAGTGCGGTGGCACTCCGCTCGGTGCCGTCCTGACGGTCGCGGACGTCGAACCGGGCACGAACCAAGATGCTCATGCCCGGCACCCCATCACAACTCCCGCGCCCGCGGTACGGCGGAGTCCGAATCCGTTTTCCGGATTCGGTTTTCCGGCCGATGCCACCCGGGCGGGAGCGTGTCCCCGTCAGCTCCCCAGCAGTGGCCCGCCTGCCGCGAGTGTGTGCGCCAGCCGCTCCCGCGCCGCCGTGTCACACGCCACCGCCGCGTACTCGGCGCCGCGCGCCGTCCCCCACCGCCGTGCCACCGCCGCCGGGTCCTCGCCCAGCAGCAGCCCCGCGGCCTGCGCCGCCGCCCCCAGCGCGACCAGTTCACGGGCCTCGGGCACCACCACGGGCCGCCCCGAGAGACGGCGTACGGTATCGCGCCAGGCCTGTCCGCGCGCGCCGCCGCCGATCAGCAGCAGCGGAGCGTCGGCCGGTACGTCCTCGTCCACGATCCGGTCCAGCGCCTGAAGCAGCGCGAACACGGCACCGTCGTAAGCCGCTTGCAGCACCTGGCCGCGTGTCGTGTCATGCCGCAGGCCGTGCAGCAGCCCCGTCGCCTGCGGCAGGTCCGGTGTGCGCTCGCCGTCGAGGAAGGGCAGCAGCACCGCCGACCCGCCCGGCTCGACGCCCTCCCGGTCCAGTCCGAGCAGGGCGGCGATCCGGTCGACGGCCAGCGTGCAGTTCAGGGTGCAGGCCAGCGGCAGCCAGTCGCCGCGCGCGTCGGCGAACCCGGCGACCGTGCCCGTCGGGTCGCCGGCCGGGCGTCGGGCGGACACCGCGTAGACCGTGCCCGAGGTGCCCAGGCTCAGTACGGGCTGACCGGGGCGCAGCCCGAGCCCCAGCGCCGCCGCCATGTTGTCGCCGGTGCCCGCGGCGACCAGCGCGCCGTGCGGCAGCGGCAGCTCACCGGTCCGTACGGTGCCCGCCGCCTCGCCCGGCCGCGCCACCCGCGGCAGCGCCTTCGGGTCCAGGCCGACGTGCCGGAGGATCTCCTCGTCGTACGTCTCGTCGGCCGGTGACCACCAGCCGGTCCCGGAGGCGTCGCCGCGGTCGGTGACCGCCTCGCCGGTCAGACGCTCGGTGAGGTAGTCGTGCGGCAGCCGTACCGCGGCCGTCGCGTCGGCCGCCGCGGGTTCGGTCTCGCGCAGCCAGGCCCACTTGGTCACCGTGAAAGCGGGCGGCGGCACGCTGCCCACCCGCCGCGCCCATGCGTGCGGCCCGCCGAACTCCTCCAGCAGGCGCTGCTGCTGGGGCGCCGACCGTACGTCGTTCCACAGCAGCGCCGGACGCACCGGCCGGCCCGACGCGTCCAGGGTGACCAGCCCGTGCTGCTGGCCGCCGACGGATACGGCCGCCGCCTGCCGCGCGGCGTCACCGCACTGCGCCAGCGCCTCGCCGAGCGCGCGCCACCACTGCTCGGGGTCGCTCTCCTTGCCCGCGCCGCCGGCGTCCGCCGCTCCGGTGGCCGTCCCCGCGGTGACCACGTGCGGGGCCTGGCCACGGGCGACGACCTCGCCGGTCGCGGCGTCCACCACGAGCGCCTTGGTGGACTGGGTGGAGCTGTCCACACCGACGACGAGTGGTCCCGCTGCCTGAGTGCCCATCGCGTTCTCCCTCCGGACCGCGGGGGAACGCCCCGCCGGATGCCGGACACCACGCCCGTCGAAGGGCTTCCCCGGCGTGCTGCCGGAATATTAGTTTGACCGCGCCGCAATTTGTAAAGCGCCATGACGAATTGGCCGAGGGAGTACACGATGAGCTACCGGCCCGTGCCCGAGGACAGGTTCAGCTTCGGTCTGTGGACGGTCGGCTGGCAGGGCCGCGATCCCTTCGGGGACGCCACCCGCCGCCCGCTGGACCCGGTCGAGTCCGTCCACCGGCTGGCGGAACTGGGCGCGTACGGCGTCACCTTCCACGACGACGACCTGTTCCCCTTCGGCTCCGGCGACGTCGCGCGCGAGGCGGCGGTCAAGCGCTTCCGCCAGGCGCTGGACACCACCGGTCTGGCCGTGCCGATGGTGACGACCAACCTCTTCACCCACCCCGTCTTCAAGGACGGTGCCTTCACCGCCAACGACCGTGACGTGCGGCGTTTCGCGCTGCGCAAGACCCTGCGGAACATCGACCTGGCGGCCGGGCTGGGCGCCCGTACGTATGTGGCGTGGGGCGGGCGCGAGGGCGCGGAGTCCGGCGCGGCCAAGGACGTGCGCGCGGCCCTGGACCGGCTGCGGGAAGCGTTCGACCTGCTCGGCCAGTACGTCGTCGAACAGGGCCACGACCTGCGGTTCGCCATCGAGCCGAAGCCCAACGAGCCGCGCGGCGACATCCTGCTGCCCACCGTCGGCCACGCGCTCGCGTTCATCGAACGGCTGGAGCGGCCCGAGCTGTACGGCGTCAACCCGGAGGTCGGCCACGAGCAGATGGCCGGTCTCAACGTCCCGCACGGCGTCGCCCAGGCCCTGTGGGCAGGCAAGCTGTTCCACATCGACCTGAACGGGCAGTCCGGCGTCAAGTACGACCAGGACCTGCGCTTCGGTGCCGGGGATCTGCGGGCCGCCTTCTGGCTGGTGGACCTGCTGGAGACGGCGGGCTACGAAGGCCCCCGGCACTTCGACTTCAAGCCGCCGCGCACCGAGGACCTGGACGGGGTGTGGGACTCGGCGGCCGGCTGTATGCGTACCTACCTGATCCTCAAAGAGCGCGCCGCGGCCTTCCGCGCCGACCCGGCCGTCCAGGAGGCACTGCGCGCCTCCCGACTGGACGAACTGGCCCGGCCCACCGCCGAGGACGGCCTCGCCGCCCTCCTCGCGGACCGTACGGCGTACGAAACGTTCGACACCGCGGCCGCCGCCGCCCGCGGCATGGCCTTCGAACGGCTCGACCAGCTCGCCATGGACCACCTGCTGCGGGCGCGCTGACCCGCGGGCTCACCTGAACAGCTTGCCCAGGAAGCGCATCTCCTCCGTCCGCTGGTGCCCGCCGCCGCCCTCGTGCCCGTTGAACCGCCACAGCCGCAGCTCCTTGGTGCCCGCGTAGTGGTGGTACGCGGCGAAGCCGGTGGAGGCCGGTGTGACCGGGTCGCGCAGCGCGGTCCCGAAGAGGGCGGGGGCGCTCGCGCGGGCCGCGAAGTTCAGGCCGTCGAAGTGGTCGAGGGTGTGCAGGGCGGCGTCCACCTGGGTCCGGGCGCCCGCGAAATAGCGGGACAGCTCGCCGTACGGCCCCTCGTCGGTGATCTCGACGGCGCGCCGGATGTGCACCAGGAACGGTACGTCGATCAGCGCGGCGGCGAGTCCGGGCACCAGCCCGGCCACGGCCAGCGCGATGGCGCCGCCCTGGCTGCCGCCCGCCACCACGACCCGCTCGGCGTCCACCGCCGCATGGCCCCGCGCCGCCGCGACCGCCCGTACGCCGTCGGTGTAGACCCGGCGGTAGTAGTAGTCGTCCGGGTCGAGCAGCCCCTGCGTCATCTTGCCGGGCACTCCGGGGTGGGCGGCGCCGACCGGGTCCGGAGTGTCGCCCGGCCGGTTCGGACCGCTCTGCCCACGGGTGTCCATGACCAGCGCCGCATAGCCCGACGCCGGCCACAGCAGCCAGTCCTGCGGACGCAGCCGGCCACCGCCGTACCCGAGGAACTGCACGACGCACGGCACCGGCCGGCTCGCCTCCCGGGGCACCAGGAACCAGCCGCGGATGCGGTGCCCGGCGTAGCCGGAGAACTCCACGTCATAGGTGTGCAGCAGCGACAGGCCGTCGTCGGTTTCCACGAAGCGCGCGTCGAGGTCGTACGCGGCGGCCTCGTCCAGCGTGCGCCGCCAGAACGCGTCGAAGCCGTCGGGTTCGGGGAGCGGCGGGCGGTAGCCGCGCAACTGGTCCAGGGGCAGGTCGACGAACAAGCGGTGCCTCCAGGGGAGCGGGCGGCGGGCAGCGGAACCGCCCGCCGCGTACCGGGCGCGCAACCTACCAGGCCGGCACCGCCGCCCGCGCGGTCACGGCCGCGGCCGCTCCTCGCCCGGCGCCGGCGCCCCGGACTCCGCCACCTCGCTGAGCCCGGCAGCCGCCGGATCGAGCACCCGGGCCAGGAACGTGCGGGTCCGCTCGTGCTGCGGGTCGGCCACCACCCGCTCGGGTGGCCCCTCCTCGACGATGACGCCGCCGTCCATGAACACCACCCGGTCGGCGACCTCCCGCGCGAAACTCATCTCATGGGTGACGACGAGCATCGTCATGCCGTCCTGGGCGAGCGTCCGCATCACCGCCAGCACGTCGCCGACCAGCTCCGGGTCGAGCGCCGAGGTCGGCTCGTCGAAGAGCATCAGCTCCGGGTCCATGGACAGCGCGCGGGCGATGGCCACCCGCTGCTGCTGGCCGCCCGACAGCTGCGCCGGATACGCGGACTCCTTGTCGCTCAGGCCGACCCGCGCGAGGTTGGCGCGCGCGACCCGTTCCGCCGCCGTCCGGCCGCGCCGCAGCACCCGCCGCTGGGCGATCGTCAGGTTCTCCAGGGCGGTCAGGTGCGGGAAGAGGTTGAAGGACTGGAAGACCATCCCGATCCGGCGCCGGACCCGGTCGATGTCCACGTCCGGGTCGGTGACCTCGGTGCCCGCCACGGTGACCCGGCCCGCGGTCGGCTCCTCCAGCAGGTTCACACAGCGCAGCAGTGTCGACTTGCCCGACCCGGAAGGGCCGATGACGCACACCACCTCGCCCCGCTCCACGGAGAAGTCGATGCCCTTGAGCACCTCCAGCGCGCCGAAGGACTTGTGCAGCCCTTCGACCTCGATCGCCCGGTCTGCCGCCACCGGTTCCCGATCGGCCTCCACGGCACTCACCTCGCCTTCGCGGTACGGGCCTCCAGCCGCCGGACCAGCTGGCCCAGGGGGAGGGTGATGACGAGGTAGAGCAGGCCGGCGATGAGGATCGGCGTCAGGCTCTTGTGCTCGTTGAGGGCGTCCCGGCCGAAGTTGGCCAGCTCGAACTGGCCGAGCGACAGGCCGAGCAGATAGACCAGGGAGGAGTCCTTGGTGAGCAGGATCAGCTCGTTGGTCAGCGGCGGCAGTACGATCCGGAACGCCTGCGGTATGACGATCGAGCGCATCGCCCGGCCCGGCGACATGCCCAGCGAACGGGCCGCCTCCGTCTGCCCCTTGGGCACCGCCTGGATGCCCGCCCGGATCGTTTCCGCCATGTACGCGGCTCCCACCAGGCCGAGCGAGAGCATCACGGTGATGTTCATGTCGAGTGCGACCTCGAAGGCGAGCGGCACGCCGAAGCCCAGCGCGATGAACACCAGCAGTGCCGGCACTCCGCGGAAGAACTCGATGTAGGTGACGGCGAGCCACCGGTACGGCGGCACCTGCGACAGCCGCATCAGCGCCAGCACCAGTCCCAGCCCCAGCCCGAAACCGAAGCCGAGCAGTGTGTACTTGACGGTGTTGACCAGCGCGGTGGTGATGATGTCGGGGAACAGCGCCTTGGCGACCGCCACGTCGAAGAACGCGTGGCGCAGCGTCCCCCAGTCGGCGACCAGGGCGAGCACGAGCACGGCGGCGGCCAGCACGGCGTACTGGACGCCCCGCAGGAGGCGGGCCCGCTTGCGTCGGGACAGGGGCATCGGTGGGCGGTTCCTCTCGCCGGCCGCGATCTCAGCCCTGCTGGGGCGCGGTGCCGAACCACTTCTTGTAGATCCGGTCGTAACTGCCGTCGGAGCGGATCTTCTTGAGCACTTCGTTGATCTTCTTGCGCAGCGCGTCGTTGCCGGTGCGCACGCCGATCCCGTAGTGCTCACCGGTGTCGAACTCCGCGGTCACCGCGGTGTCCTGGTTCTGCTTGACGTAGTCGAACAGCACCCCGTTGTCGTTGATGCCCGCGTCCACCTGCCCGGACTTCACGGCGGTCAGCAGCAGCCCGAGATCCTCGAACTCGACCAGCTCGACGCCCTGGCCGTGCTTCTTGGCGTACTCGGCGCCGGTGGTGGCCTTCTGGTAGCCCAGCTTCCTGCCCTTGAGGTCCTCGACCTTCTTGTACGGCTTGCCCTTCTTGGTGATCAGCGCCTGGGTGGCGTTGAAGTACGGGTCGGAGAAGTCCATGACCTTCTCGCGCTTGTCGGTGATCGTCATACCCGCCGCGGCCAGGTCGCACTTGCGGATGTTGAAGTCCTGCCCCGTCTCGATGCCCTCGAAGGGCGTGTTGACGATCTCCTGCGGCACCTTCAGCTCCTTGGCGACCAGATCGACCAGGTCCACGTCGAACCCGACGATCTCGCCGCCCTTCTTCACCTGGAACGGCGCGTAGGGCAGGTGGGTGCAGGTCTTGAGCGTGCCGGGGGAGACGAGCTGGACGCCCGACGCCGACTTCCCGTCGGACACCTTGTCGGCCTTGGTGCTGGTGCACCCCGTGGCGAGGAGGGCGGCGGCCGCGACAAGGGCGGCCGTGGCGGACATCGATGAACGAACGGACACGGGTCCTCCGGATCAGGATGCAGCCCGACACCTACCGGTCGGAGGTGAGTTGGCTGCATCCTGCCACCGGCCGGGGCCGCTGTCGCCGCCGCCGGCGTTGCGACCGCGTAACGACCCGGTCCCGTTGTGTGCCGCGTACGGCGCCGTAAGCGGCCCGGAGTCAGCCCGCCAGCTGCCGGGCCAGCGCCGCCACCGCGTCCGGCCCCACCCGGCAGCAGCCGCCGACGAGCCGGGCCCCGGCGGCGGTCCAGGCCGCGACCCGGTCCGCGCTGAAGGCGGGCGTGCCGCACCAGGCGCGTGCCCGCGCGTCCCAGCTCTCGCCGCTGTTCGGATAGACGACCACCGGCTTGCCGGCCGCGCGGGCCGCCACGGCCACCGCCCGGTCCGCGTCCTCGGGGGTGCAGCAGTTCACGCCCACGGCGACCACCTCCGGGACGTCGGCGGCGAGCGCGAAGGCGTCCGCCAGCGGCTGTCCGGCGCGGGTGCGCCCACCGGCCGCGCTGAAGGACAGCCAGGCCGGCACGCCCAGGCCGCGTACGGCCCGCAGCAGGGCCCGTGCCTCGTCCGCGTCGGGCACGGTCTCCAGCGCCAGCACGTCGGGCCCGGCGGCGGCCAGCACCTCCAGCCGCGGACGGTGGAAACGCTCCAGTTCGGCCACCGACAGCCCGTAGGCGCCCCGGTATTCGGAGCCGTCCGCGAGCATCGCGCCGTACGGACCGGCCGAGGCGGCGACGTACAGCGGCCCGGTGGCCGTCCCGGCCGCCGTCGCCTGCCGCGCTGCCTCGCGCGCCAGCTCCACACTGCGCCGCAGCAGCCCGGCGGCCTCCGCCTTGCCGATGCCCCGCTCGGCGAACCCCTCGAACGTCGCCTGGTAGCTGGACGTGATCGCCACCCGCGCGCCCGCTTCGTAGTACGCGCGGTGCGCCGCGACCACGGCGTCCGGGTCCTCGGCGAGCAGCCGCGCCGACCACAGCGCGTCGCCCAGGTCGTGCCCGGCGGACTCCAGCTGGTTGGACAGCCCGCCGTCCAGGACGAGCGGGCCCGCGGCGAGGGCGGCGGTGAACGGCGGAACGGCGGCGGTGCTCATGGCACCCAGCCTCTCACCCAGGACCGCGGCGCCCCGCGTCACTGTGCCTGGACGGCCTGGATGTCCAGCTCGATGCGGATCGTGGCGCCGATGGCCGCGATGCCCCGCGCCAGCATCTTGCGCCAGTCCAGCGTGAAGTCCTCGCGGTGCAGCTCGGTCACCGCGGTGCACGCCGTACGCGTCTCGCCGCCCATGCCGGTGCCGAGGCCCAGGTAGCGGGTGTCCAGCTGCACCGACCTGCTGACGCCGTGCAGGTGCAGCACTCCCTGCACGGCCCAGCGGGAGCCGCCCTTGTGCACGAACCGTTCCCCGGCGAACTGGAGGTACGGATAGCGCGCCACGTCCAGGAATTCGGCCGAGCGCAGATGGTCGTCGCGCATCTTCACACCGGAGTCGATGCTCGCCGCGTCGATGGTCACCTCCACCCGCGAGTCCCGCATGTCCGGCGCGATCCACAGGCCGCCCTCGAAGTGGTTGAACCGGCCGTGGATCTCGGCCAGCCCGATGTGCCGGGCGGTGAAGCGGATCGAGGAGTGGTCGGGGTCCAGCCGCCACTGCCCCGGCGTGGGCATCGGCACCGCCGGGGCCGGCTCCAGCTGCAGCGTCCGGGGCGCGGTGCGCTCGCCCGCGGCGACCTGGCTGTCGAACCGCTCCGGGCGGAAGCCGTCACAGGTGACCACCACGTGGTACGCGGCGGGCGTCAGTGTCGCGGTGAACATGCCGTTGGGGTCCGTCTGGCCACGGGTGACCTCGGTGCCGTCGGTGTCGCGCACCGATATCCCCGCCCCCGCCATCGGCAGCCCGACGGGGTCCTGGACGCTGAGGTCCAGTGCCCCGGCACCTCGCGGGATCGGGGCCGGGACGGGGGCACTGCGGGCGGAGCGGTCACGAAGGCGGGTGAGGATGGCGAGCGCCATGGCAGGACGGGGCCTCTCGGTCAGTTGCGTCGAAAAAGGTGCATCTCCATCCTGTCATTGGTTTAGACCGCCGAGGACGACACCTGTCAATAGCCGTGCAAACGTGAAATTCATCGCAGTGAGTACAAGATGACGGCGAACCGGGCGGGACCCGCCTCCAGCACGTGCTGCGGCAGCACACCCGGACCGCACGACCGGCTGCCGATACCGTGCTGGGCGTGGTCGAGATGCAGCCACACCCGGTCGCCGGGCGTCAGGTCCGTGGTGTGCCGGGCGGCGTCCAGCTGCTCACTCGTCCAGCGGCGCGCGGTGAACCAGAACGCCGGCTCGCCCTCGGCCCGCAGCCCCGAACCGTCGCTGCGCGCCAGCTCCACCCACCGCACATCGGCCCGCGCCCCGTTCTCCTGGGGCCGCACGTACGGCGTCTGCAACGTGTCCACCGGCATCCGCCACAGCCCCGTCCGCGCCGCGGCCCGGGTGTCCGGATACGCCTCGCCCGGCCCGCCGCCGTACCACCGCGCCGTCGTGAGACTGCCGCACAGGCCCATCCGTACGCCGAGGCGGGGCAGCGGGCAGGGCCACTCGCCGTACGGCCGTACCGACACCTCCAGCCGCAGCCGCCGGCCGTCCGCGCTCCAGCGGTAGTCCGTGTCCAGGGCCAGGCCGGAGCCGGCCGGCGCGACCCGGGTCCGCACCACCAGCGCGTCACTCTCGCACTCCACGGACGCCACCCGGTGGCGCATACGGTGCAGCCCGATCCGGCGCCACTGCTCGGCGGGGCCCGGACCGGGCTGCCACGGCGCGCCCTCGTCGTTGTCCGTCGGCGCCCGCCACACATCCAGCCGCGGCCCCTCCAGTTGCACGCCGTCGAGATAGCGGAGCACGCCGGTCGTGGCGTCGAAGGCGCCCGGTCCGAGGAGGATGAGGTTGCCCTCGCCGTGCCGCGGCGCCGCGCGGGCGGGGGAGCGGGGGACGGGCCGGGGCGTGGCGGGCGTGGCGGGCAGCTGCCCCCAGGCGACCTCGTGGCCCGCCGCGGCCCACGCGGTGTCCCCGGCCAGCAACGCCCGTACGGTCCACAGGGCCGCGCGCCCGCGCCGCCCGGCGGGCTCCGGAGGCAGTGCCACTTCGGCGCTCGCGCCGGGGGCGAGCGGCGGCACGGTCAGCGGCCCCTCGGCGAGCACCTCGCCCTCGGCCTCGTAGGACCAGCGGAAGACGAGGTGGTCGAGGCCCGCGAAGTCGTGCAGGTTGGTGATCCGCACCGCGCCGCCGGGCCCGTCGCCGGTGGCGCCGACGCGCACCGGTTCGACGACCTTCTTGAACTCGGCCAGGCCCGGCGACGGCACCCGGTCGGGGAAGACCAGCCCGTCACAGACGAAGTTGCCGTCGTGCAGCTCCTCGCCGAAGTCGCCCCCGTACGCGTGGAACACCTCGCCGAGCGCGGTGCGCTGCCGCAGCCCGTGGTCGATCCACTCCCACACGAAGCCGCCCTGGCAGCGCTCGTACGTCTCGAACAGCCGCTGGTACTCGCTCAGCCCGCCGGGCCCGTTGCCCATCGCGTGCGCGTACTCGCACAGGACGAACGGCAGGGCGCGGCGCCGCGCGTCCGCTGCCGGGTCGGCGAGCGGCTCCTCCTCCCGGCGGCCGATGCGGTCGACCTCCGCGTGGTCCGCGTACATCCGGGAGTACACGTCGGTGTCGGCGCATACCGGGTCGCCTTCGTAGTGCAGCGGGCGGGACGGGTCGCGGTCGCGCGTCCAGGCGGCCATGGCGGACAGGCCGCGGCCGGTGCCGCACTCGTTGCCCAGCGACCACATGATCACGCTGGGGTGGTTCTTGTCGCGCTCGACCATCCGGCGCGCGCGGTCCAGCAGTGCCGGCGTCCAGGCGTCGTCGTCGACCGGGTTGCCCCGCCAGCCCTGCTGCTTGAAACCGTGCGTCTCCAGGTCGCACTCCTCGACGACCCACAGGCCCAGCTCGTCGCACAGGTCGAGGAAGGCCGGGTGCGGCGGGTAGTGGCTCGTACGGACCGCGTTGACGTTGTGCCGTTTCATCAGCAGCAGGTCGCGGCGCATCGCCTCGGGGCCCAGCGCGCGCCCGTAACGCGGGTCGAATTCATGGCGGTTGACGCCGCGGAAGAGGACGCGGCGCCCGTTGACCTTCAGCAGGCCGTCCTCGACGCGTACGGTACGGAAGCCGACGCGCAGCGGGACGCACTCGCCGGGCGTGCGCAGCTCGGCGTCGTACAGCCGCGGCGTCTCCGCCGTCCACGGCGTCACCGGGACCGTCGCGCTCTCCCCCGTGGCCAGGTCGATTCCGAGCGCGGGTACGGCGACCCGGCCCGCCGGCGCGCAGTCCACCCGCAGGGTGCCCAGGCCGGTGCGGTGGTCGTAGGAGGCGTGCACGAAGTGGTCCAGGACCGCGCCCGCGGGCCGGTGGTGCAGCGTGACGTCGCGGAAGACGCCGGGCAGCCACCACTGGTCCTGGTCCTCCAGATAGCTGCCCGAGGACCACTGGTGGACGCGGACCGCGAGCACGTTGCGGCGGGCCCGCAGCAGGTGCCCCACCTCGAACTCGTGGGGCAGCCGGCTGCCCTTGAAGTGGCCCAGTTCCCGCCCGTTGAGCCATACCCGGGCGCAGGACTCCACCCCTTCGAAACGCAGCAGCGCGGGCCCGGGCGCCCAGTCGGCGGGCAGGTCGAAGGCGTGCCGGTGGTCCCCGGTCGGGTTCTCGTCGGGCAGCCGCGGCGGATCGACGGGGAACGGGTAGCGGGTGTTGGTGTAGGCGGGCGCGCCGTGGCCCATGAGCACCCAGTGGCCCGGTACGCGCAGGTCGGACCAGTGCGCGTCGTCGAAGTCCGGCCGGGCGAACGAGGCGTCCGCGCAGCGCGCGGTGGGGGAGAGCCGGAAGCGCCACGTCCCGTGCAGCGACAGCCGCCGGGCGTCCGAGCGGGCGAACCAGGCGCGGGGCGGGCGGCAGCCGCTGCCGGGGGACACGTCCTCGTAGTACGGGAGGCGCCGCGGGGGGCGGGGGACGGGTAATACGGGGGCGGGGCGGTCTCCGGGGGCGGCGTGCTCGGCGTCGGGCCGGGGCAAGGGTCCTCCTCGCTGCGGGGACACGGCAGGGGCGTGGGGGATCAAGCCAGCGAACCACGCGCGGCGGCGCGCCGCGACCACATATGAATGATTGACCGCTTAAGCATTCATCCGGTGTCGCGAATGTGCCGAGTGCCCCTGTTCGTGCGCCGGGTTTCGGGGCACCCAGGCAGCATGAACGATTCACCGAAGAACCCGGACCCGGTACCGGAGCGCACCACCGGCCTGGAGCCGGGCGGCGGGGTGCCACCGGGTGAGACGCCGCCCGCCGAGGGCAGCACCCCGGACGCCGGGCCGTCGGACACCCACAACCCCACCCGGGGCTGGTCCAAGGGCCCGGTGCTGGCGCTCGCCGTCGTGGTCGTCCTCGTGGCGGCCTTCTTCGTCGCCCGCGTCTGGGGCGCGTGACCGAGCAGCCGCACAGCCCGGTGGGGGGCAGGGCTCAGAACGGCTTGCGCAGCGGTCCCGTGTAGTCCCGGAACAGCACAATCCTGCCGTCCCGGATGCGGAACACCTGCACCGAACGCCCTTCGAACGCGTCGCCGCGCCCCACACCCCGGGTGAGCACCTCCGCGACGACGACCTCCGGGTCGTCGGTGCGGTGGACGGCGAGCGTCGCGAGCGTGTCGACGCGCATCGCGGACATCGCCGCCCGCGCGAACGTCCGTATCGCCTCCCGGCCCTCGATGCGGTCGGGGACGTCCGCGCCCGCGAAGGGCAGCTCGATCACACCGTCCGGTGCGAACAGGTCCGCGAAGGCGTCCGCGTCGCACGCCGTGACCGCGGCGCGTCGCTGTTCGAGGACGTCCAAGGGGCTCACAGCAGGCACGGTCCCTCCGATCGGCCGGACGCCGGGCCGGGCGGTCCGCGCGCCGGCCCCCTGACGCCGAGCAGAGTAGCGCTGTGCCGGGCGTGGTCAGTACGGGTACGGCGGGCGGCCCGCGAACTGCCGCCGGCCCGCCGCCCGGACGCGAACCGCCGCCCCCTTACCCGGCACCCACCCCCGTCTCACCGCTCCCACTGCCCTCCCTGTTTACGCCGCTCCCGCCGCGCAGCGCCGCCAGAGCCGTTGCCGGGTCCTCGGCCGCCGGCCCCGCGGGAGCCCACTGCCCGCGTTCCTTCCGGTACGGCCACCACCGCCCGTCCCGCCCGTAGCGGAGCTGGGTGTCGCTGCCGACCACGGTCCACCGGTTGCCGCCGTGGCGAAGCCGTGGCGGCGGCTCGTCCTCGTCCCAGGCGGCGGCGAGCTGGGCCGTGGCGCGGGCCAGGGCCGTCGGCTCCGGCGCCCACTCCTCCTCCAGGGCCGCGAGCGCCGGAGCACCGCCGTACGCCCACGCCCGTACGGCCAGGGCCAGCGCTTTGGCCGTGCGTCCCGAACCGGCCGCAAGCCGTCCCGCGATCCGGGGGCCCGGCCCGGCCGCTGCGAGCCGTACCGCGTCCTGTGTGCAGGTAAGCGGCGTCCGCGGAGGGCTGTCGGCATGGCCGGGAGCCAGCGCGTCGGTCAGCAGCCGCCGGGCGTGCGCCGCCGTGGCGTCCATCAGGAACTCCAGAGCTGTCACGTCCACTCCGGGCGCCGGGTCCGTCCCGCCACCGAGCACCGGCGCGGTGCCCGGCCGGTCCACGGCCGACGGGGGCGCGGGCAACGGCGGCAGGATGCCGCGCGCCGCGTACGCCTCGGCCGCCGGTATGCCCTCGGCCTCCGGCTCCACCGCCGGTGCAGTGGAAGCGAGTTGCTCTGCGGCCTCCCGCGCGCGCGAGACTGTACGGGCCTGCAGGTCGTCCAGCAGCTCCTGCTCGCCCCGCCCGCGCATCAGCAGCAGCACGAACGGGTCCTCGTCCAGCAGCCGTGCCGTCTGGTGGCAGAGCGCGGCGGTGTGGGAACAGTGGTCCCACGCCCCGCAGCCGCACTCCGCCTCCAGGTCGCCGATCCCGGGGAGCAGTTCGATGCCGACGGCGGACGCGTCCTCCACCAGGTGTGGCGGCATGTCGTGGTCCAGCAGCGCCGCGATGTGCCCGGCCCGGTCCGCGACCAGTTCCAGGAAGCGGTCCCAGTCCGCCGCGTCCAGTTCCTGCAGCAGCACGTCGCAGCGGTACGGCGTGCCGTCACGGTCCTGGACCACCGCGGTGATCCGCCCCGGCCGTACGGACACCGCGCCCACCGCACCCGCCCGCGCGTGCCGGCGGCCCTGCTTGACCTGCGCGTTGTCGAGTGCACTGTCCGCCAGCGCCTTCAGCCAGGCCAGGCCCCACCAGGTCCGCGCGAACCCGCGGCCGTGCGCCGGCGGCAGGGCGGCGAAGACACGTTCCCCGCCCGGACCCGGCAGGCGCTCGTCCTCGGGACGCGTTGCGCCGCCGTCGGCACGGAAAGCCTCGTACCTCGCCTCTCGGGCGTTCTCCTGGGCGTCGGTCATCGCTCGCTCCCTCGCAGTGCGACCAGATCCGCCAGTTCGGCGTCGGTGAGTTCGGTCAGCGCGGCCTCGCCGGAGCCGAGCACCGCGTCCGCCAGCCGCTGTTTGCGCGCGAGCATGTCGGCGATCCGGTCCTCGACCGTGCCCTCGGTGACCATCCGGTGGACCTGCACCGGCCGGGTCT
The DNA here is from genome assembly GCF_042732265.1 of Streptomyces sp. NPDC059788. NCBI lineage: Bacteria > Bacillati > Actinomycetota > Actinomycetes > Kitasatosporales > Streptomycetaceae > Streptomyces > Streptomyces sp. NPDC059788. The sequence continues at coordinate 91,363 of NZ_JBHWHY010000007.1, forward strand.
GGCCGATGCGGTACGCGCGGTCGGTGGCCTGCGCCTCGACCGCCGGGTTCCACCAGCGGTCGAAGTGCACGACGTGGGCGGCCCTGGTCAGGTTCAGGCCCGTACCCGCCGCCTTCAGCGACAGCAGGAACACCGGCACCTCCCCCTCCTGGAAGCGGCGCACCATCTCCTCGCGCCGCGGAACCGGCGTCCCGCCGTGCAGCAGTTGCGTCGGCACCCCGCGCCCCGCCAGGTGCGTTTCGAGCAGCCGCGCCATGTGGACGTACTGCGTGAACACCAGCACGCCCGCGTCGTCCTCGGCGAGGATCGTCTCCAGCAGCTCGTCCAGCAGCTCCAGCTTCCCGGAACGGCCCGCGAGCCGCGGCCGGTCCTCCTTCAGGAACTGCGCCGGGTGGTTGCAGATCTGCTTGAGGGCGGTCAGCAGCTTGACGACCAGGCCGCGGCGCGCGAGCCCGTCCGCCTCCGCGATCTCGCCGAGCCCCTCGCGCACCACCGCCTCGTACAGCCCGGCCTGCTCCTTGGTCAGCGCCACCGCGCGGTCGGTCTCCGTCTTCGGCGGCAGTTCGGGCGCGATACCCGGGTCGGACTTGCGGCGGCGCAGCAGGAAGGGGCGGACGAGCCGGGCCAGCCGGTCGGCGGCGGCCGGGTCCGTGCCGCCCTCGACGGCCGTCGCGTAGCGCTCCCGGAAGCGGCCCAGCGGGCCGAGCAGACCGGGCGTGGTCCAGTCGAGGACGGCCCACAGCTCCGACAGGTTGTTCTCGACCGGCGTGCCGGTGAGCGCCACCCGCGCGCCCGCCGGAAGGGTGCGCAGCGCCTTGGCCGTCGCCGAGAACGGGTTCTTGACGTGCTGGGCCTCGTCGGCGACGACCAGCCCCCAGCGGACATCCGCCAGCTTCGGCGCGTCCCGCCGCATCGTGCCGTACGTGGTGAGCACGAACTCGCCGTCCGCCAGATCCGTGAGGCTGCGCCGGTCCGCGTGGAAACGCCGGACCGGCGTGCCGGGCGCGAACTTCCCTATCTCCCGCTGCCAGTTGCCCATCAGGGAGGCCGGACAGACGACCAGTGTGGGACCGGCCGTGGCGGGGTCGTCCCGGCGGTGCAGGTGCAGCGCGATGAGCGTGACGGTCTTGCCCAGGCCCATGTCGTCGGCCAGACACCCGCCCAGGCCGAGCGAGGTCATCCGGTGCAGCCAGCCGAGACCGCGCAGCTGGTAGTCGCGCAGGGTGGCGGTGAGGGCGGCGGGCTGGGCGACGGAGGATTCGGTGTCCGGGGCGGTGAGCCGGTCGCGGAGGCGGGCCGGCCAGCCGGACGCCTGCACCGCCACGCGCTCGCCGTCCTCGGACTCCACCGTCCCGGTGAGCGCCGCGCCGAGCGCGTCGATGGGCGTCACCTTGCGGTCCCGGCGGTCACGGGCCGTCCGCAGGGCCTCCGGATCGACGAGCACCCACTGATCGCGCAGCCGTACGAGCGGACGCCCCGCCTCGGCCAGCCGGTCCAGCTCCGCCCTGCCGACCTCCTGGCCGCCGATCGCGAAACGCCAGCTGAACGCGAGCAGCGCGTCGGCGGAGAGGAAGGACGGCAGGTCGGACGCGATACGGCCCTGGCCGGCCGGGTGGTCCCCGCCGTCCGGCGCGTACGGTGGCGCGTCGTCCGGGCCGGGCGGCGGCCCGACCACGGCCCGGGTGCTGAGGCCGCGTACCAGGTCCTGGGGCCAGTGCACCTGTACGCCCGCGGCGGCCAGCGCCTGGGAGGCGGGGCCGAGCAGCTCGGCGATCTCCTCGTCCGCGAGGTCCACGGCGTCCGGTACGGCGGCGGACAGCAGGGGCGCGAGGGGCGCCCAGACCGCGGCGGCGCGGCGCAGCGTGAGCAGGGTGTCCATCCGGGCGCGCGGACCGAACGCCTGCCCGCCGGGGGAGGTGCCCGCCCACACTTCGGACGCGTCGGCGACCAGGGCGGGGGTGGCGAGGTCGTGGAGCTGGAGGACGGCGGTGAAGCGGGGGCGGTTGGGGGTGGTGGTCTCGGCGAGCCCGATCGGGCCGGTGTCCGTTTCCGGCGTTTTCGGCAGCCCCGTGACCTCGATCCGCAAGGAGATCCGTACGCCTGCGTCGTGCCCGGCCGCCACATCGGCCGCCCAGGCGCGCTGCTCCGGAATGTGCTGTGGTTCGGGCGCGGCGAAGGCCGGTCCGCCGAGGGCCGATGCGGCGGCGGGGGAGCGGGGCAGTCCGTCGGCCACCGCGTCCAGGAAGTTCCGTACCAGACGCTCGGGTTCCGGCAGCAGTACGGGGCCGGTGGTGCCGGGCAGGGGAACGGCGTGCGCCTGCGGCGGCATCGCCGCGGCCAGTTCGCGCAGCTGCTCGATGTCGGCGGGGTCGAGCGGACCCACGCGCCACGCGTCATGACCGCAACGGCTCACTCCGGGCAGCAGCCGCCCGCGGGCGACGAGTTGCAGGGCCAGTACGGCAGCGGCGCCCCAGAAGGCCGCGGCCGGATCGGCGGTACGGGCCGTACGGGCGCGGGTGAGGACGGGAAGGGCGTCGGCGACGGGCAGCACGACGGCCGGTACGTCGACGAGCACGATTCCGTCGCCGTCGCTATCACCGTCGCCCGGCACGGCCACGGCCAGCGGCTGTGTCGGCCACCCGGCACCGTCCGCCTCGTCCCCTGCCGTGCCGTCCGGACGCCAGAACGCGATCCGTCCGGTGCGGGGCGGGTCGGCGGGCAGGAAGACCGGCGCCCACTGCGCGAGCGTGGACGGCGGAGCGGATGGTGCCGCGGGAAGGAATGCCACGTGCAGTGAACTCCTCAAGTTTGACTACTGGTGACCGGGGCGCCCGAGGATACAGCATGATCGGGGATTGCGCGGACCGCCGTCGCCGTCGGGCAGAACCGTCACCGGCGGAGCACCGAAGGGCAGGAGGGCCGGACCACTCGCCAGGTGCTGGGGACAACCCCCGCCTGCGGTCCCCGGTTGGCCCCACCCGAGATCGGGAGTCTGTCCCAGTGCTCCGGGAAGCCACGTGCAGTGGAATACCGCATACATACCGCCTCCCATCGCTCGTGGAGCATCATGCGCATCGTGCGGCCTTTACTCACCTCCCTTCTCACCCTCGCGGTCTGCGCGCCGGCCCTTCCGGCATACGCCGCGCCGGCGAAGGGCAGATCCGAAAGCAGCGGCAGCGGCCGCGAACGGATTCACCGGCATCTCCAGGACCTCACGCGCAGCGGCGCCGTGGGCGCCCAGGTGCAGGTGACGGACCAGAACGGCACCTGGACGGCACGGGCGGGCAAAGCCCGAGCGGACAGTGACACCCCCGTGCCGTGGCAGGGCCGTTTCCGCGCCGGAAGCGCCACCAAGATGTTCACAGCCGTCGTTCTGCTGCAACTGGTCGAAAGGGGCGAGGTGTCGCTTGACGCCCCGCTGGACCGCTACCTGCCCTCGGACCTGGTCCCCGGAGCCGGGCACATCACGGTGCGGATGCTCCTGCAGCACACCAGCGGCCTCCACGACATCGCGCGCGATCTGCCGCAGGGCGAGGACCTGGTCCGCACGCGTTTCCGCCACTACGACAAGGCGGCACTAGTACGCGAGGCCGTAGCCCATCCCGCCGAATTCCCACCCGGCACGGATTACGCGTACTCCAACACCAATTACCACCTCATCGGCCTCATCATCGAACGCGTGACGCGGCATTCGTACGCCGAGGAGGTACGGAGCCGGATCTTCGAACCCCTGCACCTTGAGCACACCTCCGTGCCCGAGGACCGGACATCTCTCCCGGGACCGCATGCCCACGGCTACCTCACACTCCACGGGTCGGGCACTCGGCAGGCCCCCGCACACCAGGTGGACATCACGGAGCTGAACCCCTCGATGGCAGGCCCCTCCGGCGAGATCATCACGACCACGGGCGACCTGGACACCTTCCTCACCTCACTCACCTCCGGCAAGCTCCTGCGCCCGGCCGAGTGGAAGGAAATGAACCGCACGGTGGCCACGGACGACCCCCGGACCCGGTACGGGCTCGGTCTCAAGCGGCTGCGGCTGAGCTGCGGCCGCCTGGCCGTCGGTCACACCGGCGGCATCCCGGGCTACGCGACGCTCGCCTTCACGGCGCCCGACCGGTCACGCCGGGTCGTCCTGTCCGCGAACCTCGCCGACTGGCCCGCCGACCCGCACATCGGCGGCCCCATCGACAAAGTGCTGGACGACGCCATCTGCGGCTGACGCCGGTCCTGAGCCGACCGAAAGTTCTCCCCTTCGCAGCCGAACCAGGCCGCCTCTGCTCGAACACCCGTCCACCACGGCCCACTGGTGAACGGACCCGCCTCCTGTCACAGACAGTCACCGATCAGGAGGCAGGGCACAGCTTCCCGGTCGTCACGGATGGAACCCATGAGGCCGGAAAGGCGTTCCATGGGATACAGAGAGCGCGGCACCCGCCGCGGAAGGGACGTGAAGGATGTCCACGAACGCAAAGGTCGCCATCGGTGGCGTGGCGGTGGGAGTGATCCTGCTGTGGCTGCTGCCGTTCTGGGCGGCGGTGCTGGTCATGGTCGGTGTGCCGGCCGTGGCGTATCTGACGCTGGACCCCTCCCAGCGGCGCCGGCTGCGCCGCGTGACCCGCAAGGAGATCGGGCGCTGACCGGGTGGCCGGTGTCCGGGCGCCCGCACGGGTGAGCCGGGCGGCCGGGCCGCGACGACGCCCCCGCCAGCGGACCCGTGGGCAGTCGGTCCACGGGTGGGGCGCCGCCGCGTCCGCGCTCAAGTGGGCCGGACGGCCAGCGCGTCCAGAGCGCTCAGCAGTCCCGGCAGCTCGGGGCCCCGCCCCACGGGCAGGATCTCGCCCGGCTGCTCGTCCAGGAGGACGAACGCGATGTCGTCGGTGCGGGCCACCATGCTCCAGCCCGGCCCGTCCACGCGCAGCGTACGGGCCGCACCGGCGGCGAAGGACGAGCGGATCCGCCCCGGCGGCGGAGGCTGCGTCAGGTAACCGCGCGCTTCGGCCAGTGCCCGCTGCACCCCGGCGTGCGGCCGGGCCCCCGGATCGACGAACGTGACCTCGCCGTCGACCTGCTCGCGCCAGGCCGCCCACCGCAGCGCGATCTCGTCCGCGCCGAGCCGCCGCTGCGCGGGCCCCCACTGTTCGGCGTCCGGCGGCCTGAGCACGGCCGGACCGCCCTCCTCCGGTTCGGGGTCGTGCGGCGCCGGCACCCCCGGTGCCGCGACGGCGAGCGCGAGCGGCCAGCCGGGCAGCGCCTCCACCACGCTGCCCTCGCCCGGCGAGAGGTCGTACTCCATCCCGCAGTCCCAGGCGGCGACGGCGCACGCGACGAGCGAGGCGTCGTCCGTCACCACCGTCCAGCGCGCGCCCCGCCCGTCCTGGCCGAGCACCAGCCCGTACCCGTCCTCGTACGGTTCGAGACCGAGCCCCGCGCACACCTCGGGATAGTCGTCGCCGAGCACGCTCGGGAACTGCGCGGGCGTCAGCAGCACCGCCGTCAGCACGAGCAACTGGTCGTCGTCGCTCTCGGGCGCGGCTTCGCCGGCGTTCTCGGCCGTGGACGTACCGGCGCTCTCGGTCGACACCTGGGCCTCCCCATCCGATGCGCTCTGCTCCGGCCGGCCCCGGCCCGCCGCCACCGGGCCCGTGCCCCGGGCCGTCCGCGCCGGACCCGAAGCGGCCCGATCGTTCCGATCAGTCGTCGGCGCACCATAGTTGGCGGGGGCGCCGGTTGTCACCAGGCGTACGCCACAGCCCCGGAGGTTTCCGCCGCCGCGCCGGCACCCGGAGGCGGTGGTGCCGTCAAGCCCTCCCCGCCCTCAGGCCACCGGCAGATTGAGCAGATCCCGGGCCACCGTCTGCGGCGACTCGCTGCGCTCCCGGGCGAGTGCGATCACCGCCCGGCAGGCCAGTTCGTTGATGCCGAAGGCGAGCGCCTCGGGGGAGACCCACTCCGCCGTCTCGGCGCTGCGTTCGTCGTCGTCCTCGGCACACGCCGCCACATGGGCCGCCGCGGCCTCGAAAATATTGTGCGGCCTCTTCGCGCCGGGGGCCCGCGGCTCGCCCCCGCCCGGCAGGTGTACGGCGGTGCGGACACGGGCGAAGAACTCCCGAAGACCGCGGAACAATCCGGAGAGCCCACGCAAGAATCCGGTCATCGTGTCCCCCATTCCCGGTTCCCGTTCCGGTCGTTCCAGTCTGCCCTGAGTGCTTACGATTGGAACTTCGACGACGAAAGGACGGGTGCTCGGTGCGGCGCTACGACTGGCTGAGGCAGATTCAGCGGCTGGATCCGGAGCGGGACTTCCTGCGCATCCACCGCATCACCACGACGTACGAATTCCCGTGGGACGTCGCCCGCGCCCTGGAGCTGGCGCTCTACCGCACCTACGCCGTTCCCAGCATCGGCCGACTGCTCGACGAAACCGCCGAGCTGACGGACCGTACGCAAAAGCGCTACGACGACACCGCGCTCCTCCTGGACACGGTGATGGAGCACGGCTTCGACACCGACGACGGCCGGACCGCGATCCGCCGCATCAATCAGATGCACCGCAGTTACGACATCTCCAACGAGGACATGCGGTACGTGCTGTGCACCTTCGTGGTCGTGCCCAAGCGCTGGCTGGACCTGTACGGGTGGCGGCGGCTGAGCGAGATCGAGAAGCACGCCTCGGCCGTGTACTACCGCACCCTCGGGCGCCACATGGGCATCACCGACATCCCCCGGAACTTCCAGGAGTTCGAACGCTGCCTGGACGACTACGAGCGCGCGCACTTCGCCTGGGACGAGGGCGGGCGGCGGGTCTCCGACGCCACGCTCGGCCTGATGGCGGGCTGGTACGGCCCGCTGGCCCCGGTGGTGCGCGGCGCGAGCAAGGCCTTGCTGGACGACTCCCTGCTGGACACCTTCCGGTACGAGCGCCCCAAGCCCGCCGTCCGCGCCGCGGTGCGCGGCGCACTGCGGCTGCGCGCCAGGTCCGTCCGCCTGCTGCCGCCGCGCCGCCGCCCGCACTACGCCCGCCAGAACCCGGAGATCAAGGGCTACCCGAACGGCTACACCGTCGCCGAACTCGGCACCTTCCCCCAGGGACGCCCCACGGGCGGCTGCCCCGTACCGCACTGAGGCACCCGGCCGACCAGAACAGCTTCCGGCCTCGCGCGCCGGGCGCCTCCCGGGTGCCCTGACGTCCTCAGGCGCCCTGGCGCACGGCCATCGCCAGATAGCGCGCGTCCTCGTCCACGTAACGCACCAGATCCCACCCGGAACGCGCCAACAACGGACGCAAATTGGGCTCGGCCCGTAGGTCGTCGGGAGTGAGCGGGCGCCCCTTCCGCGCCGCGAGCGCCGCGCGACCCACCGGGTGGAACAGCGCCAGCCGGCCCCCGGGCCGTACGGTCCTGGCCAGCTCGGCGAGGCCCGCCCCGGGCTCGGACAGGTGGGACAGCAGGCCGGCGGCGAAGACCGCGTCGAGTGCGGCGTCCGGCAGCGGGAGCCGGTGCACGTCGGCGAGCACGAGGGACGCCAGACGTCCGCGCCCGGCCCGTACGGCCGCCGCCAGCATCTCGGGGGTCAGATCGGCACCGAGCACCGCCCCGCCCGCCCCGACGGCGGCCCGCAGGGCGGGCAGCGCCCGTCCCGTGCCGCAGCCGGCGTCCAGGACCCGGTCGCCCGCGCGCAGCTCCATCGCGGCGACGCCTGCCTCATAGGCGGGGCCGTCGTCGGGGAACCGCGCGTCCCAGTCGTGCGCGCGGGAGGCGAAGAACTCCCGCACGTCATGTCCCTGACCGGTGTGCCGAGCCGTCCCGGCGGTGTCGTCGTCCATAAGGGAACCGTCCATACGGGAACTGTAGATCGTGCCGATCGGGCTGATGGTGCGGGCGCCGTGTCCTGGTGCCGGGGCGGCGGTGGTCGGCGCCGCAACCGTTTCCTTTCGGTGACTTACGTTCCCGGCCGCCCGGCGTAATCATGCAGGCATGACGGAAACGGGGAAGTGGAATTTCGTCGACCATTTCGGCGCCGACCCCAGCGGCCGCGCCGATGCGGCGGCTCTCCTGCAGAACGCGGTGACCACCATCTGCGGTGCCGGCGGCGGAACACTGGTCATTCCCCCCGGCCGCTACCTCATGCACAGCACGGGAACGGTCGTACCGGACCCGGGCAACCTGACCGTGATCGCGTACGGCGCCCACATCGTCCGCAGCGACACCTCCACCATCGACACCCTCTGGGGCGGCGGTTTCTCCCACGACGGCTACAACGGCGCCTCCAACATCAGCATCCGTGGCGGCCTGTGGGACGGTGGCGCGAACAATCCCCTGCACCTGGACATGTTCGCCTTCTGCTCCGCGGAGAACATCCGCTACGAGGACCTGGTGGTGGAGAACATTCCGGACTGGCACGCGATCGAGTTCCACGGCGTCCGCAACGGTACGGCACGCAACTGCACCTTCCGGCGTTTCAAGGCCACCACACCGACCCGGTTCTTCTCCGAGGCGATCGAGGTCCAGGAAGCACCGGACGGCACCCACAGCACCGACATCGTCGTGGACGGCTGCTCGGCCGACGGGTACGGAGCCCTGGTGGGCACGCACACGGCGACCTTCCCCGGGCGTTTCCACAGCGGTCTGCGCGTGGTGAACAACCGGATCACCAACGCCAGGAACTATGCCGTACGCGCCCAGAACTGGCGCCACGCGGTCATCGCGAACAACATCATCGAGGACTGCAACAGCGGAATCCAGGTGCAGGTGGACCCCTCCGCGCAATACCAGTCGTGGTTCTGGTCGCAGACCGAGGACATCGTCATTTCCCACAACGTCCTGTCGCACACGGGTGTGCAGATACAGCCGGGTCAAGGCCCCCGTTACGCCACCATCGGCGTGTACGGAATGTCGGACACGCCGATGGAGAACGTCGTCGTCACCGGGAACATCATCCGCGACTGGGCAAGTTCGAACGGTATCGCCCTGCAGTACGTCCACGAAGGTGTGGTCACCGGAAACGTCGTGAAATACAGCCGGGGCGGCGACGGTACCGCGATACTGTTCACCTCCTGTTCCGGCGGCACGGCCACCGGAAACAACATCCGCTATGCCGGTTCGGGCATAGTCGGCGCCGAGGTCTCCGCCGGAAACCGGATCAGTCTGCGGTGAACGCGGCCGATACGGTGGATGGGGCCGCTACGGTGAATACGGTCACCCGGTCACCCGGGCCAGGGAGAACCCGTCGTAACCCTTGCTGCCCACGGTCTGCACCGCGGTGGCGGTCAGTTTGGGATGCTCGGCGGTGAGTTCCAGGAACCGGCGGATGCCACGGATCGACGGGTCCGTGCTGCCGGCGTCGGCGACCTCCCCGTTGCGTACGACGTTGTCGCCGATGATCAGGCTGCCGGGACGGGTGAGTTCGAGGGCCCGCTCCAGGTAGTGCGGATTGTTCGTCTTGTCCGCGTCGATGAAGACCAGGTCGAACGGCTCGGCGCCCTCGTCGACCAGCCGCGCGAGGCTGTCGAGCGCCGGGGCCACGCGGATCTCGGTACGTTCCGCGAGCCCGGCGCGGGCCAGGTTGGCGCGGGCGACGGCGGCGTGCGAGGCGTTGGCCTCCAAGGAGATCAGGCGGCCGTCGGCGGGCAGGGCGCGGCCGAGCCAGATGGTGCTGTAGCCGCCGAGCGTGCCGATCTCCAGAATGCGCCGCGCGCCCTGTATCTGAGCCAGAAGGTGGAGCAGTTTGCCCTGAGTGGGCGTCACGCTGATGTGGGGGAGGCCGGCCGCCTCGCTGTCGCGCAACGCGGCGTGCAGCGCGTCGTCGGCCGGGACGAGCAGGGAGTTGAGGTAGTCGTCGACAGTGTTCCACTGCTGCTGAGACATACGGCCCCTTTGCCTGTCTAGTTAGATTCGCTAATCAAAATAGCAGGGGCGCGTACGCCTGTCGGGGTGATCCGCGCACGACAGCCGGCGCCGGGCCCGGCCGCCCCTTATGCCCGGTGGCCCCGCTCGTGCAGCGGCGTCAGGTAGTCGCACAGTTCGCACCGCGGCGCGTCCCGGGCGGCCCGGATGCCGAGCAGCGGCTCGCCGCAGATGGCGACCAGCGGCCGGACGGGCGACTCCCGCGGATGGCAGATGCGGCAGACGTTGTGCCAGGGGCCGGCCTCGTTGTCGCCCGCTGCGGGAACGGCCGCGATGTCCGCGCCGGTATCGGTGGCCTCATGAGTGGACATCATCAGCCTTCTCTCTCGCGCCCCGCCGGTGCGTCGGCCGGCTCGCGGCGCGGGCTTCCCGCTGGTGTCGCCCGGCCGGACGGTGGCCGAGGCTTTCTCCCGAAGCGTACGAACTTGTCAACTCCGTGCCACGCTGTGTAGCGGAAGGAGTACGGTCCTCGCCATGGTTTTCGAGTCGCGCGACCCAGCCCACGACATACCCGTAGCGGCTGCCGACGGGAGTGCGGACACCCCGGACGACGACGTGATGGCTCTGAAAATCCTGGTGGCGGGCGGTTTCGGGGTCGGCAAGACGACGCTGGTCGGTGCCGTGAGCGAGATCCGGCCGCTGCGCACGGAAGAACAGCTCAGCGAGGCGGGCACGGCGCTGGACGACGCCGGGGACGTGGTGCGCAAGACCACCACCACCGTGGCGATGGACTTCGGCCGCATCACCATCAGGGACGGGCTGTCCCTGTACCTCTTCGGGACGCCGGGGCAGGACCGCTTCTGGTTCCTGTGGGACGACCTGGCGCGGGGCGCGCTGGGCGCCGTCGTCCTCGCCGACACGCGCAGGCTGGAGGACTGCTTCCCCGCCGTGGACTACTTCGAGAACCGCGCGATCCCCTTCCTGGTGGCCGTCAACTGCTTCGCCGAAGCGCGCGCCTACGGGGCCGGAGAGGTGGCGCGGGCGCTCGACCTGGACCGGGGCACACCGGTGGTGCTGTGCGACGCGCGGGACCGCGACTCGGGCAAGGAAGTGCTGATACGTCTGGTCGAGCACGCCGGGCGGGTGTACACCGCCCGGCTGCTCGACTCGGTCAGCTGACCGCGCTCCGTACACCGCGGGCTCCGCCGGGGCGCGGACGGGCGTCAGTCGGCGAGTTCGGCGATGGCGACGACCTTGTCGATCCGGACCCGCACCAGCAGCTCCCCCGGGACGCCGTTGCGCGCCCCGTACTCCTCGGCGCGCCCCTCGCCCATGTAGCGGGCCGCGATGCGGGTGGCCCAGTCGCGTACCTCGGAGAGCTCGTCGCTGGTCTCGGCCCGGCCCTCGACGATGGCGAAGCCGAACGGCGGCCGTTCGTCGTCCACGCAGAGCGCGACCCGGCCGTCCCGGGCGATGTTGCGTCCCTTGACCGTGTCCGCTCCGGTGTTGAAGACGAGGTCGTCGCCGTCCAGCAGGAACCACACCGGTGCGATGTGCGGGCTGCCGTCGGCCCGTACGGTCGAGAGCTTGCCCGTGCGGGTGCCCTCGGACAGGAAACTGTGCCACTCGTCCTTGCTCATTTTGCGTGCCATACCGCCATCCTGCGCCATACGGCGCGAACGGGCCGCTCCAAGCGCGCCGACGCCGCCGGGCCGCTTGCCGGGACGGCACCGGTGGTCCAGGCTGGCACGGCAGTTGCCCACGGGGACCGGGGAGGAAGCGGTATGGCACTGAGCAGCGGACTCGACTGGCTGCTGGACGATCTGACCGAGCGGATGGACCAGGTGCGGCACGCCCTGGTGCTGTCCAACGACGGGCTGGTGACGAGCGCGAGTGAGCGGCTGGCGCGCGAGGACGCCGAGCACCTGGCGGCGGTCGCGTCGGCGCTGCACAGCCTCGCCAAGGGCTCCGGGCGGCACTTCGGAGCCGGGCGGGTGCGGCAGACGATGGTCGAGTTCGACGACGGCGTGCTGTTCGTGACGGCGGCTGGGGACGGCAGCTGTCTGTGTGTACTGGCGGGCCCCGAGGCTGATATGGGACAAATTGCCTACGAAATGGCGCTGTTGGTCAACCGTGTGGGGGAACACCTGGGCGTCGCGGCCCGGCAGCCGGAAGGTTGTCCACAGCCCTGAGGTCGGGGGTTGACCGACTGTCACACCCCACGGCTATTGTCGTCACTGTCGGTAACGGGCCGACGGGAATCCGCACCGGATTCCGCGACGGAGGCAATGACGGGGGAGTGCGACATGACGGTGACGTGCGACAGGCGGCAGGCGCTCGCGACGCTCACGGCGGAGGAGCGGTTCACCGCGGGGGAGACGCTGACTCCAGGGCGGGCGGCCCGCGAACTGGGTCTGCGCGGCGGAGAGTTCGAGCTGGCGGCCCAGCTGGGGGAGATCCTCGTGGTCCCGCCGGATTTCGAGGCCCGGTCCGGACCGGCCGGCCCGTGGGCGCGGCGCCGGGTGCCGGCGGAGGAGGTCCGGCGGCTGCGCGCCGAAGAGGGTTTTCCCGACACACTGCGTGACCGTCTTCGGACGGTCGGCACGGCCGAGGCCGCCGAGTCGCTGGGCATCGGCGCGAGCCGCTTCCTGCGGCTGGCCCGCGCGGGCTGCATCGCCCCGGTCCGCTTCTACGTGAACCGCTACGGCGCCCTGGTCTGGCTCTACCTCGCGGCGGAGACGGCGGACTTCGCCGCCCGCGAGCCGGAGCTGCTGCGGGGCCACATCCCCGCGGTGCTGCGGGTGATGCTCGACGGCGGCCAGGACTGGCGTGGCCGGAAGTGGCGCAGCCGCCGGGTCGCCCAGCTGATGGCCCGGGCGACGGACGACTGGGAGTCGGCCGCGGTGATCGCGGCGGTACTGCCACCGGAAGAGCTGGCCTCGGTCGCGGACGACCCGGTGGAGCGCTCCGTCCTACGGCGGCTGCGCCCCTGCCTGGCCCTGCCCGCGGTGAGCCCGGCGGCCAGGGAAGCGGTCGAGCGGGCGACGACGGCCGAGGAGTTCGACGAGGTGCTCTGGTATCGCGTCAACCTCTCCCGCTCCCTGGACCGCGCCCGCCGTCACCAGCCGGCGACGGGCCGTCTGCGCCACCACGTGCCCTGAGGCGCGGCGGCGCCTCACGTCTCCGGGAGACAGCTCAGCCGTAGCCGGTGGGCGTCTTCCGGCTGCTCCACCGTGACCAGGGTGGCCGCGCCGTCCACGGAGCGCAGGGTGGCGACGGGGTCAGCATCGATCAGCTGCCGTAGGTCTCTGCGTACGTCACGGTCGAGCGGGGGCGAGAGGGCGGCGTTCCACGAGCCAGCGCCGACGGCGGTGCCGGTGGCGGTCTCGGCCGGGGGCTCGATCCGGACGGGGATGCGGGCCAGACAGGTTGCGCTGTTGGCCCACCATTCCAGATGCGCCTGCTCACTCTTCACGGCCGACCGTTCATGACTGCTCCCCGTACGGACGTTCCAGGCTCTGGCCTGTGGTGTGGGGGCGTAGCAGGCCTTCCTGCACCACGGAGACCAGGAGGTTGCCCGCGCGGTCGTAGATGCGGCCGCGGGCCAGACCTCGGCCGCCGGTGGCGATCGGGGACTCCTGGTCGTAGAGGAACCACTCGTCCGCGCGAAAGGGGCGGTGAAACCACATCGCGTGGTCGAGGGAGGCCATGTCGAAGCCGCGCGGGCCCCAGAGTGGCTCGATCGGGATGCGGACGGCGTCCAGCAGGGTCATGTCGCTGGCGTAGGTCAGTGCGCAGGTGTGGACCAGCGGATCGTCCCCCAGGGGACCGACCGCCCGCATCCAGACCGCGCTGCGCGGCTCCGCGCCCTCGATCTCCTCCGGCTTCCAGCGCAGCCGGTCGACGTAGCGGATGTCGAAGGGCTGCCGGCGGGCCATCCGCTCCAGGGCCTCGGGCAGCCCGCCCAGGTGCTCGCGCACCTCGTCCGCGACGGTCGGCAGCTCCTCGGGGGCGGGGACCACACGGCGCATCGGCAACTGATGTTCGAAGCCCGGTTCGGGCTTGTGGAAGGAGGCGGTGAGATTGAAGATCGTACGGCCCTGCTGGACGGCGACGACCCGGCGGGTGGTGAAGGACCGGCCGTCCCGCACCCGCTCGACCATGTACACGATCGGCACCCCGGGCCGCCCCGGGCGCAGGAAGTACGCGTGCAGCGAATGCACAGGCCGGTCACCCTCCGTGGTCCGGCCGGCCGCCACCAGCGCCTGCCCGGCCACCTGCCCGCCGAAGACGCGCTGGAGGCTTTCCCGCGGGCTGCGGCCGCGGAAGATGTTCACCTCGATCTGCTCCAGATCCAGCAGATCCACCAGGCGCTCGGCGGGATTGGTCATGGCCGTACGTCCTCCGTCGGGTGTCTCGACGCCCTTGCTGAGCGGTGCGCCCCGCGAAGGGCGCACCATCCGGTCACAGCTGGCCCACGGCGGTGACGCGCACGACCGCGCGCCCCTCCTCGTCGGAGGCCGTCAGGTCCACCTCGGCGGAGATGCCCCAGTCGTGATCGCCGTTGGGGTCGGCGAAAGTCTGCCGTACCTTCCACAGCCCGTGCTCGGGTTCCTCCTGAATCTGCAACAGCTTGGGCCCGCGCGCATCCGGACCGGTGCCCAGCTCGTCGTACTCGTCCCAGTACGCGTCCATCGCCTCGCCCCAGGCGTCCGCGTCCCACCCGGACTCGGCGTCCATCTCGCCGAGCTCCTCGACCTTGTCCAGCGCGGCCAGCTCCACCCGCCGGAACAGGGCATTGCGTACCAGCACCCGGAAGGCCCGCGCGTTCGCGGTGACCGGCTTGACCTGGTCCGCCCGCTCCGCGGCCTCCTCTGCCGTCTCCTCCGCGGGGTTGGCCAGCTGTTCCCACTCGTCCAGCAGGCTGGAGTCCACCTGGCGGACCATCTCGCCCAGCCAGGCGATGATGTCCTCGAAGTCCTCGGACTTCAGATCGTCCGGCACGGTGTGGTCGAGGGCCTTGTACGCGCTCGCCAGGTAGCGCAGCACGATGCCCTCGGTGCGCGCGAGCTCGTAGAACGAGGTGAACTCGGTGAAGGTCATCGCGCGCTCGTACATGTCGCGGATGACCGACTTCGGCGACAGCGGGTGGTCACCGACCCACGGGTGGCTCTTGCGGTACAGGTTGTACGCGTGCAGCAGCAGCTCTTCCAAGGGCTTCGGGTACTCGACGTCCATGAGGCGCTCCATGCGGTCCTCGTACTCGACGCCGTCGGCCTTCATCTGGGCCACCGCCTCGCCCTTGGCCTTGTTCTGCTGGGCCGCGAGGATCTGCCGCGGATCGTCGAGGGTGGACTCCACCACCGAGACCATGTCCAGGGCGTAGGAGGGCGACTCCGGGTCCAGCAGGTCGAACGCCGCCAGCGCGAACGTGGACAGCGGCTGGTTGAGCGCGAAGTCCTGCTGGAGGTCGACGGTCAGACGGACGATCCGTCCCTCGGCGTCCGGCTCGTCGAGGCGCTCGACGATTCCGCCGTCCAGCAGCGAGCGGTAGATGGCGATGGCGCGGCGGATGTGCCGCAGCTGGTTGCGGCGCGGCTCGTGGTTGTCCTCCAGCAGCCCGCGCATCGCCTCGAAGGCGTTGCCCGGCCGCGCGATCACCGACAGCAGCATCGCGTGGGTGACCCGGAAACGCGAGGTCAGCGGCTCAGGCTCGGCGGCGATCAGCTTCTCGAACGTGTTCTGGCCCCAGTTGACGAAGCCCTCCGGCGCCTTCTTGCGCACGACCTTGCGGCGCTTCTTCGGGTCGTCGCCGGCCTTGGCGAGCGCCTTCTCGTTCTCCACGACGTGCTCGGGCGCCTGGGCCACGACGAACCCGGCGGTGTCGAACCCGGCCCGCCCCGCGCGGCCCGCGATCTGGTGGAACTCCCGGGCCCGCAGCGTGCGCACACGCGTCCCGTCGTACTTGGTCAGCGCCGTGAACAGCACGGTACGGATCGGGACGTTGACGCCGACGCCGAGGGTGTCCGTACCGCAGATGACCTTCAGCAGGCCCGCCTGGGCGAGCTTCTCGACCAGCCGGCGGTACTTGGGCAGCATGCCGGCGTGGTGGACGCCGATGCCGTGCCGGACGTAGCGCGACAGGTTGCGCCCGAACTTGGTCGTGAAGCGGAAGTTCCCGATCAGCGCCGCGATCTCGTCCTTCTCCGCGCGGGTGCACATGTTGATGCTCATCAGCGCCTGCGCCCGCTCCACGGCCGCGGCCTGCGTGAAGTGCACGATGTAGACCGGGGCCTGCCGGGTCTCCAGCAGCTCGGTCAGGGTCTCCGTGAGCGGGGTCGCCCGGTATTCGTACGACAGCGGTACGGGCCGGGTCGCGGACCGGACGACCGAGGTCGGCTTGCCGGTGCGCCGGGTCAGGTCCTCCTCGAAGCGCGACATGTCGCCGAGCGTCGCCGACATCAGTACGAACTGCGCCTGCGGCAGTTCCAGCAGCGGGATCTGCCAGGCCCAGCCGCGGTCCGGCTCGGCGTAGAAGTGGAACTCGTCCATGACGACCTGGCCGATGTCGGCGTCCTTGCCGTCCCGCAGCGCTATGGAGGCGAGCACCTCCGCCGTGCAGCAGATCACCGGCGCGTCCGCGTTGACGGAGGCGTCGCCGGTGAGCATTCCGACGTTCTCGGTGCCGAAGAGCTTGCACAGGTCGAAGAACTTCTCCGACACCAGCGCCTTGATCGGCGCGGTGTAGAAGGTGACCTCGTCACGGGCCAGCGCGGTGAAGTGCGCACCCGCGGCGACCAGGCTTTTTCCCGAGCCGGTGGGGGTGGACAGGATGACGTTCGCCCCCGAGACCACCTCGATCAGCGCCTCCTCCTGGGCAGGGTAGAGCGCGATGCCCTGCTGTTCGGCCCAGCTCGAAAAGGCTTCGAAGAGGGCATCGGGGTCGGCGTCGTTCGGGAGATGATCGATGAGGGTCACGTCCCCATACTGCCTTCCCCAGGTCCGGAACAGACAACCGGCGGGTCGGACCTAGATCATCGGACGCTACGCTGTGTCGCCGACCCGGCGTCAGAAACCGGGTCTTCGAGCTTTGTATCCAGTCAATCCGGGATGGGGAACGACCATGATGGGACCGGCGCACTCGCTCTCCGGGGCTGCGGCCTGGCTGGGGGTGGGTGCGGCGACGGCGGCCGCGGGCTATCCGATGCCCTGGCCCGTGCTCGTCGTCGGCGCGCTGATCAGCGCGGGCGCTGCGCTCGCCCCCGACCTGGACCACAAGTCGGCCACCATATCGCGCGCCTTCGGGCCGCTGTCACGGTCGCTGTGCGGCGTTGTCGACAGCATCTCGCACGCCGTCTACAAGGCCACCAAGATGCACGGCGACTCCCACCGCTCCGGCGGCCACCGCACCCTCACCCATACGTGGGTGTGGGCGGTCCTGGTCGGCGCCGGTATGTCACTCCTGGCGGTGCAGGGCGGCCGCTGGGCGGTGCTCGGCATCCTCTTCGTCCACATGGTGCTGGCGATCGAGGGCCTGCTGTGGCGGGCCGCCCGGGTCTCCAGCGACGTCCTGGTGTGGCTGCTGGGCGCCGCCACGGCCTGGATCCTCGCCGGCGTCCTGGACCAGCCGGGCAACGGAGCGGGCTGGCTGTTCACCGACCCGGGCCAGGAGTACCTGTGGCTGGGCCTGCCGATCGTGCTGGGCGCACTGGTCCACGACATCGGCGACGCGCTGACCGTCTCGGGCTGCCCGGTCCTGTGGCCCATTCCGATCGGCCGCAAGCGCTGGTACCCCCTCGGCCCGCCGAAGGCCATGCGGTTCCGCGCGGGCAGCTGGGTGGAGCTGAAGGTGCTGATGCCCGCGTTCATGCTGCTGGGCGGTATCGGCGGGCTGGGAGCCCTGGGCTATATCTGACGGGCACCCGGGACCGGGGCGCAGACCGCGCAGGGCTGACCGGGCGGGCCGCGCCCCGAAGCACGACAGCGGCCGCCCGGCGGAAACCCTCCGGACGGCCGCACACAGCCACGCGCCCCCGGCCGCGCACCGGCCCCGGCTCCGGCACCACGCCGGCGAGCAGCGCCGGCCCCACGAACAGCGCCAGCCCCACGACCGGCTCCAGGCCCACGACCGGCGCCACGTCCACCGATCGCGCAGCGGTTTCCTACTCCCGCCTACCCGTGCCAGGACCGCCACAGCGCCGCGTACGCGCCATCCGCCGCGACCAGGTCGTGGTGGCTGCCGAGTTCGCTGATCCGGCCGTCCTCGACCACCGCGATCACGTCCGCGTCGTGCGCGGTGTGCAGCCGGTGCGCGATCGCGACGACCGTACGGCCGTCCAGTACCCGGCCCAGCGAGCGTTCCAGGTGCCGGGCCGCCCGGGGGTCCAACAGCGAGGTCGCCTCGTCGAGGACGAGGGTGTGCGGGTCGGCCAGCACCAGCCGGGCCAGTGCGATCTGCTGGGCCTGCGCCGGGGTGAGGGGGTGGCCGCCCGAGCCGACCTCGGTGTCCAGGCCCGCATCCAGGGCCCGCGCCCAGCCGTCCGCGTCCACCGCGCCGAGCGCGGTCCACAGCTCGGTGTCCTCGGCGTCCGTGCGGGCCAGCAGCAGGTTGTCGCGCAGCGAGCCCACGAAGACGTGGTGCTCCTGGTTGACCAGCGCCACATGCGCGCGCACCCGCTCCGCGGGCATCCGGGACAGCTCGGCGCCGCCGAGCGTGATCTCGCCGGTGCGCGGGGCGTAGATCCCGGCGAGCAGCCGGCCGAGTGTCGACTTGCCCGCCCCGGACGGCCCGACCAGCGCCATCCGTGTGCCGGGACGCACCCGCAGCGAGACCTCGTGCAGCACGTCGACGCCCGCGTGGTAGCCGAACCGCACGTCGTCCGCCCGGACGTCCCGGCCCGCGGGCTCCGCCCGCTCGTCGGCGGCGTCGGGTTCGATCTCCCGTACGCCCACCAGCCGCGCGATGGAGACCTGGGCCACCTGCAGCTCGTCGTACCAGCGCAGGATCATCGACACGGGCTCGCTCATCATCTGCGCGAGCAGTGCTCCCGTCGTCAGCTGGCCGGGCGTGAGCCAGCCGCGCAGCACGAACAGTCCGCCGAGCAGCAGCACCGAGCCCAGGATCAGCACGTGCGTCACGTTCACGACGGGGAAGAGCACCGAGCGCAGGTAGAGCGTGTAGCGCTCCCACTGGGTCCACTCCCGGACGCGGCGCTCGGACAGCCGGACGCGGCGCGCGCCCAGCCGGTGCGCCTCGATGGTCCGGCCCGCGTCCACCGACTCGGTCAGCGCCGCCGAGACCGCGGCGTATCCGGCCGCCTCCGAGCGATAGGCGTGCGGGGCCCGCTTGAAGTACCAGCGGCAGCCGACGACCAGCACGGGCAGTGCGACGAGCACGGACAGGGCCAGCGGCGGCGCGGTGACGGTCATGCCGCCGATCAGCAGCGCGATCCAGACCACGCCGATCGTCAGCTGCGGCACGGCCTCGCGCATCGCCTCGGACAGCCGGTCGATGTCCGTCGTGATGCGGGACAGCAGGTCGCCGGTACCGGCCCGCTCCAGCACACCCGGTGGCAGGGCGACGGACCGTACGAGGAAGTCCTCGCGCAGGTCCGCCAGCATCTGTTCGCCGAGCATCGCGCCGCGCAGCCGTACCAGCCGTACGAACACGGCCTGGACGGCCAGCGCGAGGACGAACAGCCCGATCGTGCTCGTCAGATGCAGGTCCCGCGCGCCGTTGTCCAGGTCCTCCACCAGGCCGCCGAGCAGGAAGGGCCCGACCATGGAGGCGAGCACGGCGACGGCGTTCACGGTCAGCAGCAGGAGGAAGGCCCGCCGGTGGCGGCGGATCAGCCCGCCCACGTAGGCGCGTACGGTCGCGGGCGAGCCGACCGGCAGGGTCGTGGCCGTCCGCGGGGCGTCCGGATCGTGCTCCGGTGGCGCCAGGCCGATCATGCGTTCTCCTCGATCTGGTCGGTGGCGGTGCGGGCGAACTGCCGGCCGGAGCCCGCCGGGCCGGCCACGGAGCCGGACCCCGCCCCGGCCTCGTCCTCGGTTTCCCGGGTGACCACGGCGCGGTACGCGGCGTCGGTGCGCAGGAGTTCGCGGTGGGTGCCGATGCCCGCGACCCCGTCCGCGCCGAGGAGCACCACGCGTTCGGCGCGGTCCAGGAGCAGCGGGCTGGAGGTCAGGACCACGGTCGTGCGGCCCGCGCGCAGGGCGCGCAGCCCGTCCGCGATCCGGGCCTCGGTGTGCGAGTCGACGGCGCTGGTCGGCTCGTCCAGGACCAGCACCTCGGGGTCGGTGACCAGCGACCTGGCCAGTGCCAGCCGTTGCCGCTGCCCGCCCGACAGGGACCGGCCGCGCTCGGTGATGTGCGTACGCATCGGGTCACCGGAGTCGTCGGCCGAGCCCTGTGCCAGTGCGGTCAGCACGTCACCGCACTGGGCCGCGGCCAATGCCTCCTCGGCCCGTACGGCTCCGGAGGACGGGATGTCCAGCAGTTCGCCGAGTGTTCCGGAGAGCAGGACGGGGTCCTTGTCCTGGACGAGTACGGCGGTGCGGGCGGCGGCGCGGGGCACGTCGTCCAGGGCCGTGCCGCCCAGCAGCACCGACGGCGTGCCGTCCGGGGCGTCGGCGGGGTGGCCGCCGAGCCGGTCGGCGAGCCGCCCGGCCGCGTCCGGGTCACCGCAGACCACGGCCGTCAGCTGCCCGCTCGGCGCGCACAACCCGGTGACGGGGTCGTACAGATCGCCGCCGAGCGTCTCCGGCGCGGCGATCCGCCCGTCGGCGGGCCGGCGCAACGCCAGTACGCGCGCCGCGCGCTTGGCCGAGGGTCTGGAGAAGGAATAGGCCATGGCGATCTCTTCGAAGTGCCGCAGCGGATAGAGCAGGAAGGTCACCGCGCTGTAGACGGTCACCAGTTCACCGACCTGTACCCGGCCGTCGAGCGCGAGCCCGACGCCGTACCAGACCACCGCGATCAGCAGCATCCCCGGGAGGACGACTTGAACGGCGGAGATCAGGGACCACATGCGGGCGCTGCGCACGGCGGCCCGGCGGACGTCCTGGGAAGCGCTCCGGTAGCGGCCGAGGAAGAGTTCCTCGCCGCCGATGCCGCGCAGCACGCGCAGGCCCGCGACGGTGTCGGAGGCCAGTTCGGTCGCCCGTCCCGCCTTGTCGCGCTGCTCGTCGGCGCGCCGGGTCGCCGGCGGCAGCAGCGGCAGTACGGCGAGGGCCAGTACGGGCACGCCGACGGCGACCACCACGCCCAGCGCGGGCTGGTAGACCACCAGGGCCACGCAGACGCCGACGGAGGTCAGCGCCGCGGCACCGAACCGGGAGATCGCCTCGACGAACCAGCCGATCTTCTCCAGGTCGCCGGTGCTCACCGCGACGATCTCACCGGCGGCGACCCGCCGGGTCATGGCGGACCCCAACTCCGTGGTCTTGCGCGCGAGCAGCTGCTGGACGCGGGCCACCGACGTGATCCAGTTGGTGATCGCGGCCCGGTGCAGCATCACGTCACCGACCGCGACCAGGACACCGAGCACCAGCAACACGCCGCCCGCGAGCAGCAGCCGGGAGCCGGAGCGGTCCACGACGGCCTGCACCGCGAGTCCCACCGGGACGGGGAAGGACGCCACGGCACCGGTGTGCACCAGCCCCCAGCACAGCGCCTTGGTCTGTCCGCCGAGCTGACGCCGGTACAGCCACAGGAGCAGTCGGCCACCGGAGCGGACGTCCGGGACCCCTGGGTCGGTATGGGGAAGGTCGCGAATGTGCATGATGTCCCAAGGTTCGGGGTCGGGTGGTGGTGGTTCGGGTCTGCGCGGGGCCGGGCGGCCGGCCGGGTGGCCGTGGTTCAGGAGGCCTGGTGATCGGCCCGGTTGGTGGTGGGACGGCGCCCCGGACGCCGTACGGGCGCGCGGGCGGGAGAGGGCGGAAGGCAGGGCTCTGCCGCGGGAGAGCCATGGAAGACTGGCGCGTCACGGTGGCCTGGTTCAACCGGTTTTCCACGCGGGGCGCACCCGACGGGACACGGTCGTACACCTCGTACGCCCCGTGCGGGTGCGACCATGGGGGCCATGCGAACTGCGGGCTGCACGGTACGAAAGGCGGCGCTGGCCGCGGTGGGGCTGTCCCTGCTGGCGGGTTGCGGAGCGAACGACGAAACGGCCGAGGGCAAGGGCGGCGGCGGCCGGGCCACCGAGGCGGCCGGATACGCGAAGACCGTCCCCGGCGTGGGCGCGAAGCTGCGCGCGCGCCTTCCCAAGGACACCCGGCAGGTCGTGGCCGTGTACGGCAAGGGCGCCGACTCGCCCGACGCCACACTGGCCCTGTACACGAAGGCGGCCGCGGGATGGGAGCGCACCGCGTCCTGGCCCGCGCACAACGGCAGGAAGGGCTGGACCACCGACCACCACGAGGGCGACCTGCGCAGCCCGGTCGGCGTCTTCGGCCTGTCCGACGCGGGCGGCGTGCTGCCCGACCCGGGCGCGAAGCTGCCGTACACCCACGCGTCGGCCTTCACCCCGCCCCCGTACTGGGAGAAGAAGACCCGGCACGATTTCGACCACGTCATCGCCGTCGACTACAACCGCGTCCCGGGCACCTCACCCCTGGACCCGACCCGGCCGCAGGGACAGAAGAAGGGCGGCGGCATCTGGCTCCACCTGGACCACGGCAGCGGCACGTCCGGCTGTGTGAGCATCTCCAAGGCGGGGATGGTCGCGCTGCTGCGCACGCTCGACCCGCAGCGGCACCCCGTCGTCGTCATGGGGGACACCGCACACCTCTCGGCCTGAAACCGCGCGCCGCGCCGGGGCCTGACAGAGCATCGGGGCCTGACGGAGCATCGCGGCCGAACAGGGCATCGGGGCCGAACCGGGCACGGGGGCCGGACGGGGCCTCGGGCCCGCCCGGCCCCGCCGCGTCACTCCGTCGGCTTCGGGGAGTCCACACCCTGCCGCGGCTTGCGCCACAGACCCCGGGTGAAGTCCGGGATGTCCTGCGGTTCGCCCTTCGCCTTGATCGAGGCGTGGCTCAGCGGTACGGGCGCGCTCCAGGTCGCCGCGTCGTAGACGTCGAAGTCCGGTACCAGCCCGAGCTGGAAGCACTGCATGAGCCGGAACAGCATGATGTAGTCCATGCCGCCGTGGCCGCCGGGCGGGTTGGCGTGCTCCTTCCACAGCCAGTGGTCCCACTCCGCGTACTGGCTGAAGTCGCCCCACTGGTCGTTGCTCTGGTCGGGCTCGATGTAGATCCGCTCCGGGTAGTCCTCGAAGACGCCCTTGGTGCCGCCGAGGCTGTTGATGCGGCTGTAGGGGTGCGGCGTGGACACGTCGTGCTCCAGCCGCAGCACCCGGCCCTTGGCGGTCTGGATGAGACTGAAGGTGCGGTCGCTCTCGATGTACGACTCCTTCCAGCTCGGGTCGCCGGGCGGCATGTGCGCCTCGCGGTACTCGGCGAGCCCCAGTGCGGGCGTGCCGAAGCTGGAGATGCGCAGTACCCGGTCGCCGCGGTTGACGTCCATGTAGTTGGCGATCGGACCGAAGCCGTGGGTCGGGTAGAGGTCGCCGCGCAGCCGGGTGTGCCACAGCCGCCGCCACGGGCCCTGGTAGTACGTCGGGTCGAACATCAGCTGGCGCAGGTCGTGGTTGTACGCGCCCGCGGCGTGCAGCAGATGGCCGAAGCGGCCCGCGTGCGCCATCCGCAGGACGCGCATCTCGTTGCGGCCGTAGCAGCAGTTCTCGACCTGCATACAGTGGCGGCGGGTGCGTTCGGAGAGGTCGACCAGCTCCCAGAGCTGGTCCATGCGCATGGAGACCGGACATTCCACGCCGGCGTGCTTGCCGCCCAGCAGCGTGGCCTTGGCCATCTCGAAGTGCCAGTCCCACGGGGTGGCGATGTACACGAAGTCGAGGTCGCCGCGCTCGCAGAGGTTCTCGAAGTCGTGGTCGCCCTTGGCATAGACGGCCGGTGCGGGCTGTCCGGCCGCGGTGACCAGCTGTACGGCCTTCGCCGCCTTGTCCTTGACCGGGTCGCAGACCGCCACCACCCGCACGCCCGGGATGGCGAGGTAGAGCGGCAGCATCCCCATGCCGCGGTTGCCCAGGCCGATGATGCCGATCCGTACCGTGCTCCGTCTTTCGAACGGTACGCCGATCATGGTCTTGTGCTTGCGCTTCGGGTCCCCTGCCGCCGCCTGTCCGGCCGCTGCCGCCGCGCCCGCTCCCTGGCCGGTGCCGGCCGCGGCGGCGCTTCCCGTACCCAGCCCGCCGACCCCGAGCCCGGCTCCCGCCGCTCCGGCGGTCCACAGAACGGAGCGCCTGGTGGGCCCGGTTCCGTCGGGCCCGGCGCCCTCCTGGTGGGGGGCGTCGTCGTGGGGCTCGTGGCTCTGCGATGGTGCCTCGTTCATCGGTCCTCCATAGGAGCGGATGGTGCGTGGCGGAAGCGTGAACCTCGCAGAGGACCCTGGCGGTTGAGTGCCACGAGGCACAAGAGGGCCGCTCGGACTGATTTCGCGTGCGCGGGCCCGGGACCTGCCCGGTACGGACCTGCGGCGGACGGCGACCCGTGCTTGCGCAAGTTCCTGGAATTTCTTGCGAGAACCCTTGACGGGTCAACGAGCGGAGCGGCAGGCTCCGTCGGACATCCCCCCACGGCAGCCGGTACGCGGCTGCCCGCGCGAAGGCGGCCCGCGGTGCCCCACCACCGCACACCGGACGGCCGTCTTCGCCTGTCGAAGGAGCCGCACCATGCAGCGTCGTTCCCGTGTCATCGGCGGTGTGCTGGCCGCCGCCGGCCTCGCCGCCTACGCCCCCTGGACGTCACAGGCGGTCCCGCCCGGGCCGAAGACCGTCACGGCCACGCTCTTCGAGCGCCCGTTCGCGCAGGTCGCCGAGGCCTGTACGGACCAGCTCGGCCCGGCCGGATACGGCTACGTCGAGGTGTCACCGGCCACCGAACACATACAGGGCGGGCAGTGGTGGACGTCGTACCAACCCGTCGGCTTCCGGATCGCCGGGCGGCTCGGCGACCGTACGGCCTTCAAGAAGATGGTCGACGCGTGCCACACGGCCGGGGTGAAGGTGATCGCCGACGCCGTCGTGAACCACATGGCCGCCGGGTCCGGGACGGGTACCGGCGGGACGGCGTACACCAAGTACGGCTATCCCGGCCTCTACGGCGACCGGGACTTCCACCCGTGCCGCAAGGACATCTCCGACTACAACGACCGCGGCGACGTCCAGAACTGCGAACTCGTCGGCCTGGCCGACCTGGACACCGGCAGCGACCACGTACGGACCGCCATCGCCGGATACCTGGACGATCTGCGGTCGCTCGGCGTGGACGGCTTCCGCGTGGACGCCGCCAAACACATGGCCGCCGACGACCTGGCCGCCGTCAAGGGCAAGATGAAGGACCCGGGCTTCTGGGTCCAGGAGGTCGTGTACGGCGGGGGAGAGGCGGTGCGGCCGGAGGAGTACACCGGCACCGGCGACGTCGACGAGTTCCGGTACGGCACGCATCTCAAGGCCGCGTTCCAGGGCGGAGACCTGGCGCAGCTGAAGTCCGTCGCCGACGGCAAGCTGAGCGGCGAGCGGGCCCGTACGTTCGTCGACAACTGGGACACCGAGCGCAACGGTTCGACGCTCACCTACAAGGACGGCGCCTCCTACCTCCTCGCCAACGTCTTCATGCTGGCCTCGCCCTACGGCTCACCGAACGTCCACTCCGGATACGCGTGGACGGACAAGGACGCGGGCCCGCCCGCCGGGACCGACGGCTGGACCGACACGCACACCAAGCGGGAGATCACCGGCATGGTCGGCTTCCGCAACGCGGTCGGCTCCGCCCCGCTCACCGACTGGTGGGACGACGGCGCCGGCGCGATCGCCTTCGCGCGCGGCGGCAAGGGCTTCGTCGCGCTCAACAACGGCGACGCGGCGCTGGACCGTACGTTCGCGACGTCCCTGCCCGCGGGCACGTACTGCGATGTCGTGCGGGCCGCACCCGACGCCTGCGACGGGCACACCGTCACCGTCGGGGACGACGGGACGGCACGGATGTCGGTCCCGGCGAAGGGCGCGGTGGCGCTGCACGTCCGGAACTGAGCGCCGGACCGCCGCAACTGAGGCGCTGCGCCCCCACTGGAGCGCTGGGCCCCCGCCGAGGCGCCGTGCGCCCACCGGGGTGCCGTACGGTCGGGGCCCGCCCGGTTCTCAAGGGACCGGGCGGGCCGGCCTGTCACCCCACCGGCCGCGTCGCCCGCTCCAGGGCGAGGAGCGCCGAGTAGTACCCCCGGCCGCCGGTCGCGTGGTCCATTCCCACCTCGCACATCCGGTTCGCCGACAGGTGCGCGTCGAAGTGCCGGGACGTCACCTCGGCCGCTTCCTTGGCGGTCGCCGCCTCGGTCAGTTCCTTGTGCAGCATGCCGCGGTCGCCCGCGAAGGCGCAGCACCCCGCGTCGTCCGGGACGACCACCTCCGTCGCGCACGCCTCGGCGACCGCGCGCAGCTGCGCCTCGTCGCCCAGGTGCCGCATGGAGCAGGTCGGGTGGAGCACGGCGGAACCGACCGTCCGCAGGACCTCCAGGTGGGGCAGCAGTTCCTCGGCGGCCCAGACCACCGAGTCGACGAAGGTCAGCTCGCCGTGCAGTTCCCGGTTGTCCGGGGTCAGGTACGGCACGACCTCGTGGGCGATGCCCAGCGTGCAGGACGAGGCGTCCACGACCAGCGGCAGCCGCCCGCCGGCGGTCCAGCCCCACGCCGCCTCGACGATCCGGTTGGCCATCACCGCGTTGCCGTCGTCGTAGCCCTTGGAGTGCCAGATGGTGGCGCAGCAGGTGCCGGTCACGTCGGAAGGAATCCACACCGGCTTGCCCGCGCGCGCGGACACCGCCACGACCGCCTCGGGCAGCGACGGTCCGTCGAAGCCGTCCGGTTCGCCGAAGATGCGGTTCACGCAGGCCGGGTAGTAGACGGCGGCGGCGCCCACGCGCCGGGTGGCGGGCAGTTTCCGGGCCGCCGCGCCGGGGATCTGCGGCAGCCATTCCGGTACGAGATCGGGCCGTACGGCCTTGCGGGCCGCGCCCGTCAGGGACTTCAGCAGCCGGTCGCCCCGCGCCTCGCCGAGCCGGTCGCCGATCTTCGCGGCGGCGGCCACCGCGAGCCGCGCCGACCGCTCCACCGCCTTGAAGTGCCGGGCGGTCAGGGCCGCCGCGCGTTCCTCCTTGGGGGAGTGGCGCCGGTGCCGGAAGTCCTTCATCATCGCGCCGGTGTCGATGCCGACCGGGCAGGCCAGCTTGCATGTCGAGTCGCCCGCGCAGGTGTCGACCGCGTCGTAGCCGTAGGAGTCCAGCAGGGCGCCCGTGACCGGCGACACCGGCGTCTGGCGCATCATCTCGCGGCGCAGCACGATGCGCTGGCGCGGCGTCGTGGTCAGGTCCTGGCTGGGGCAGGTCGGTTCGCAGAAGCCGCACTCGATGCACGGGTCGGCGACCGCCTCGACCTGCGGAATGGTCTTCAGGCCGCGCAGGTGCGCCTTCGGGTCGCGGTCGAGCAGGACGCGCGGGGCCAGGATGCCGTGCGGGTCCACGGTCTGCTTGACGCGCCACATCAGCTCCGTGGCGCGCGGGCCCCATTCGAGTTCCAGGAACGGGGCGATGTTGCGGCCGGTGGCGTGCTCGGCCTTCAGGGAGCCGTCGAAGCGCTCCACGGTCAGCGCGCAGAACTCGTCCATGAAGGCGGCGTAGCGCTCCACGTCCGCGGGCCGGGCGGCGTCGAAGGCGAGCAGGAAGTGCAGGTTGCCGTGGGCGGCGTGGCCCGCCACCGCCGCGTCGAAGCCGTGCCGGTCCTGGAGTTCCAGCAGCGCCACGCACGCCTCGGCGAGCCGGGACGGCGGCACGGCGAAGTCCTCGGTGATCAGCGTCGTGCCGGAAGGGCGGGAGCCGCCGACCGCGGTGACGAACGCCTTGCGGGCCTTCCAGTACCCGGCGATGACGGCCGCGTCACGGGTGAAGGCGTTGGTGACGGACGCGACCGGGGCGACCAGCTCCAGCCCCGTCAGCACCGTGCGCGCCGCCTCCTCCTGGGCCTCCCGCGCCGCCTCGTCGGGCGCCCGGAACTCGACCAGCAGCGCGGCCGTCGACTTGGGCAGCTCCGCCCAGTCGGCGGGCGCCCCGGACACGCTCACCGAGGCGCGCAGCGTGTTGCCGTCCATCAGCTCGACGGCGATCGCGCCCGCCTCGTTGAACAGCGGTACGGCGGCCGCCGCGGCGCCGAGCGTCGGGAAGAACAGCAGGGCGGTCGAGGTGTACCGGTTCAGGGGCAGCGTCTCGAAGACGGTCTCCGCGATGAAGCCGAGGGTTCCCTCGGAGCCCACCGTCAGCCCGCGCAGGATCTCGACCGGCGTGGCGCCGTCCAGGAAGGCGTCCAGGCGGTAGCCGTTGGTGTTCTTGATCTCGTACTTGGCGCGGATACGGGACACCAGCTCCCGGTCCGCCTCGATCTCCGCCTTCAGCGCCATCAGCTCCCGGCACAGGACGGGTTCGGCGTGCGCCAACTCCTCGTCCGCGGCCGGGTCGCCGGTGTCCACGATCGTCCCGGAGGGCAGCACGAGCGTGACCGAGGCCAGCGTCCGGTAGGAGTTGCGGGTGGTGCCCGCCGTCATGCCGGACGCGTTGTTGGCGACCACCCCGCCGAGCGTGCAGGCGATGGCGCTGGCCGGGTCCGGGCCGAGCAGCCTGCCGTACCGGGCGAGCGCGGCGTTGGCCCGTACGACCGTGGTGCCGGGCCGGATACGGGCGCGGGCGCCGTCGTCCAGCACCTCGACGCCCGCCCAGTGCCGGCGCACGTCCACGAGGATGTCCTCGCCCTGCGCCTGCCCGTTGAGCGAGGTGCCGGCGGCCCGGAAGACGACGTCGCGGCCCTTGCCGTGCGCGTAGGAGAAGACCGCGGAGATGTCGTCGACGTCCTCGGCCAGCACGACGACCTGCGGGACGAAGCGGTACGGGCTGGCGTCCGAGGCGTAGCGGACCAGGTCGGAGATGGTGTGCAGCACCTTGTCCGGGCCGAGCAGCGCCGTCAGGTCGTCGCGCAGCCGCTCCGGGGTGCCGGACGCCCGCCGGTCGGTCACCCGGTCGTGGTACGGGCCTTCGGTGGTGGCCGGCCGCAGGGTCCCGGGCTTCGGTTCCAGCAGGGGCATGACGACGTTCCTCCGGTCTGCTCGGGCTCGCTCCGGCGGCGCCCGGCGTCCGGCGCGGCCACCCGGGCCAGTGTTTCAGCAGCGGGTGGCCGCCCCGTCGACCAGGGTGGACAACAGGCCGCCGAGCACGTCCCGCTGTTCGGCGGTCAGTGGCGCCAGGATCTCCTGTGCCGCGGCCCGGCGCGCGCCGCGCAACGCGCGCAGCGTCGAACGGCCGGTGTCGGTCAGCTCGATCCGTACCACCCGGCGGTTGGCGGGGTCGGGCACCCGGCGGACCGCGTCCTTCGCCTCCAGCGCGTCGACCAGCGTCGTCACGGCGCGCGGTACGACCTCCAGGCGCGCGGCCAGGTCGGCCATGCGGGGCGGTGGCGTGTCGCGGTAGTGGTCCACGATGCGCAGCAGCCGGGTCTGCGCGGGGGTCAGCGCGATGTCGAGCGAGTCCAGGTGCCGCTTCTGGGCGCGGTGCATCCGGCGGGTGAGCCGCACCAGCTGTTCCGCGAGGTCGGGGTCGGCGGTGGCGGGGGCCGGGGCCGTGGGGCCGACGGTGGCCGGGTCGGGGGAGGACATGGCCGGAGGATATCAGGACCATGTTCATTGTGAGTATAGGTAACAATTGGTTATGCTCGGCGGGACGCAGCATCCCAAGCCTACGAAGGAGCCCATGCGCCCCGAACAACCCGAGTGGACCCCGCCGCCCAAGGACCCGGACCAGCCGGCCCAGGTGCGACGCATCCTCGCCCTCTTCCGCCCCTACCGCGGCCGGCTGGCCACGGTGGGCCTGCTGGTGGCCGCCTCCTCCCTGGTCTCGGTCGCCTCCCCCTTCCTGCTCCGCGCCGTCCTGGACGTGGCGATCCCCCAGGGCCGTACCGGCCTGCTGACCCTGCTCGCCGCCGGCATGATCGTCACTGCGGTCCTGACCAGCGTCTTCGGCGTCCTGCAGACCCTGATCTCGACCACCGTCGGCCAGCGCGTCATGCACGACCTGCGGACCGCCGTCTACGCCAAGCTCCAGCGGATGCCGCTGGCCTTCTTCACCCGCACCCGCACCGGCGAGGTGCAGTCCCGCATCGCCAACGACATCGGCGGTATGCAGGCCACCGTCACCTCCACCGCGACCTCCCTGGTCTCCAACCTCACCTCCGTGGTCGCCACCGTCGTCGCCATGCTCGCCCTCGACTGGCGGCTGACCCTGGTCTCCCTGCTGCTGCTCCCGCTCTTCGTGTGGATCAGCCGCCGGGTCGGCAACGAGCGCAAGCGGATCACCACCGCCCGCCAGAAGCAGATGGCCGCGATGTCCGCGATGGTCACCGAGTCGCTGTCGGTCAGCGGCATCCTGCTCGGCCGCACGATGGGCCGCGCCGACTCCCTCACGGCGAACTTCGCCACCGAGTCCGAGCGGCTGGTCGGCCTGGAGGTCCGCGCCAACATGGCCGGCCGCTGGCGGATGGCCACCATCGGCATCGTCATGGCCGCGATGCCCGCCGTCATCTACTGGTCGGCCGGACTCGTCCTCCAGCTCGGCGGCCCCGCCTTCTCCATCGGCACCCTCGTCGCCTTCGTCACCCTCCAGCAGGGCCTGCTGCGCCCCACCGTCTCGCTGCTGTCCACCGGCGTGCAGATGCAGACCTCGGTCGCGCTCTTCCAGCGCATCTTCGAATACCTCGACCTGCCGGTGACCATCACCGAACCGGCGCACCCGGTGCGCCTGGCCGAGCCGCGCGGCGAGGTCTGCTTCGAGCACGTGACGTTCGCGTACGACAATCCGGAGCGCGAGCCCGGCGCCGCGCCCGTCCCGGCGACCCTGCGCGACATCGAGCTGGCCGTCCCGGCCGGGAGCAGCCTGGCCGTCGTCGGGCCGACCGGCAGCGGCAAGAGCACCCTGAGCTACCTGGTCCCGCGGCTGTACGACGTCACGGCGGGCCGCGTCACCCTGGACGGCACCGACGTCCGCGACCTGGACTTCGACTCCCTCGCCCGCGCCGTCGGCGTGGTCTCCCAGGAGACGTACCTCTTCCACGCCTCCGTCGCGGACAACCTCCGCTTCGCCAAGCCGGACGCCACCGACGAGGAAATCGAACGCGCCGCCCGCGCGGCCCAGATCCACGACCACATCGCGGGCTTGCCCGACGGCTACGAGACCCTCGTGGGCGAACGGGGGCACCGTTTCTCCGGCGGCGAGAAGCAGCGGCTGGCGATCGCCCGGACCATCCTGCGCGACCCGCCCGTCCTCGTCCTCGACGAGGCCACCAGCGCGCTGGACACCCGTACGGAACACGCGGTGCAGCAGGCCATCGACGCGCTCTCCAAGGGCCGTACGACGATCACCATCGCGCACCGCCTGTCCACCATCCGCGACGCCGACCAGATCGTCGTCCTCGACGCGGGCCGGATCGCCGAACGGGGCACCCACGGCGAACTTCTCGCCGCCGGCGGCCGCTACGCGGCCCTGGTGAAGCGTGACGCACACCTCGTCCCCAACGGTGATCAGCCCCTGTCCGCCGACCTGACCCGCGGGTAAGGTCTGCTCCGACCGCACCGGACCGACCCTGGGAGCGCCCGTGGCAGCCGCCGACCGCACCGCCGACCGTTCCGCCCTGGCCATGGCCCGGATGCTCGGCGGTATGGGGGCGCTGCACTTCCTCGCCCCCAAGCCGTTCGACGCGATCGTGCCCCGTGCACTGCCGGGCTCCCCGCGCACCTGGACGTACGCCAGCGGCGCCGCGGAGCTGGCGGTGGCCGCCGCGGTCGCCCTGCCGCGCACCCGCCGGGCCGGGGCGCTGGCCGCCGCAGGCCTGTTCGCCGCCGTCTTCCCCGCCAACATCAAGATGGCCCGCGACTGGCGCCACCGCCCGGCGCCCCTCAAGGCCATCGCCTACGGCCGCCTGCCGCTCCAAGTGCCCATGGTGGCCTGGGCGCTGCACACGGCACGCGCCGCCGGGCGGGGCGACCGCTCCTGAAATGCGCGGGCGCGCCGCGCCACCGCCCCTCTAGGGTGAGCCGCATGCCTGCCCACGAAGACCTGCCGCCCTTCGAGTTCGCCTTCCCGGGCCCGCTGCGGGACCAGCTCGTCGCCGCCGTCCTGTCCGGCGCCAAGACCACCACGACGGGCCTGCTGGCGGACTACGAGCACGAGGGCGACCCGCTGCCCGGTGCAGGCGACCGCTTCCAGGTCCCCGACTCCGACGGCCGTACCGTCGCCGTCATCGAGATGACCGAGGTACGGGTGCTGCGGCTGGCCGATGTGGACCTGCGGCACGCCGTGGACGAGGGCGAGGGCCACGAGACGGTGTCCGGCTGGCGGGCCGACCATGAGCGCTTCTGGCACGGCCCAAAGATGCGCGAGGCGCTCGGCGACCCGGAGTTCCGCGTCGACGACGACACCCGGGTCGTGGCCGAGCGCTTCCGGGTCGTCGAGCTGCCGTAGGCGGCGGGGCGGGGCATCGCGTCGCGGTCAGAGCGACGCCAGGTCGACCGCCGCGGCCATCGCCCGGTACCCGGCGTCGCCAGGGTGCTTGTGGTCGCCGCTGTCGTAGGCGGCCCGTAGTACCTCGGGGTCCGAAGGATCGGCCAGTGCCGCCGCGAAGTCGGCGACCGCGTCGAAGGCACCGGAGGTGCGCACCCATGCGTTGATCTCCCGACGCTTGGCCTCGGCGTCCGGCGTGTGGTACTCGGCGCCCCTGAACGGCATGATGGTGCCGCCCACGATCCGTACCCCGGCCGCGTGCGCCTGCTCGATCAGGTCGCGGTAGCCGTCGATGATCTCGGCCGCGGACAGTTCCGGGTTCGGCCGGAACGTGGGGAATTCGGCCTCGTCCGCCTCGCTGAACCCGATGTCGTTGAGGCCGACGAGGATGATCACCGTCCGTACGCCGGGCTGGTCCAGGACGTCCCGGCGAAAGCGCGCGCCGGCCCGTTCGCCGTACCAGGGCGCATCGTTGAGCAGCAGGTTTCCGCCGATCCCGGCGTTGAGCACCGGGCGGCCCAGGCCCGCGTCCGCCAGCCGCTCGGCGAGGGCGTCCGGATAGCGGTGGTCGGCGTCGGCGGTCGAGGCGAAGCCGTCGGTGATCGAGTCGCCGAACGTCACCACGGTGTCCTGCCGGGCCGGGCCGCCGGACAGCTCGACGTCGGCGAGGAAGTACCAGGAGACCGTGGTCTCGGTGAAGACCGCCGCATCGGCGGCGGCCGACTGGTCGCCCGCCGCGCGGTAGGCCGTGGTGAACGCCTGGGCGTGGAAGGTCGCGGGGCCGGTCGGCCGCGCGAAGTACAGGCTCACCGTCAGCTTCTCGAAGGGCGCCACGGACACCTCGGCCGCGTCGCTCCAGACCTCGCCGCCCGCCGGAATCCGGACCGATCCGGCGCCCGCGAAGGTCAGTCTGCGCGTGCTCCCGTCCTGGACGGCGGCGCCCCGGTCCGTGCGGGCGAGGGCGGCGCCGCGGACTTCCAGGGGCGCGTCGCCGAAGCGGTTGGAGAGGCGGACGCGGGCCGCCGTGCCGGAGCCGGTGACCCGGACGACCTGGCGCACCGTCTGGTCCGCGAAGCCCTCCTCGGCCCAGTTCTCGTCGAATCCGGTGCTGGGACGCTGTACGGAGGTGCTCCAGCCGGCGTTCCACACGGTGTTGCCGCTCATGGTGACCACTCGCTCTTCTTCTCTCGTCGTTGCGTGATCACGAGTCTGCTGCGAGGGCGCGCGGGCACCCAGCCCTCCGGGATGCGTACGTATCCGGTGCCTACCAACGCGAGGGTCACCCTGCGGGGCCGGCCGGGACCGTCCTGGCGGGCCGGCCGTCCGGCGGTCGAAGTTGGCGCAATCTTGATCGTTTCGTGTCAGGAAGCGCTCCAGGTGGAGTTTCGCCCGATCAGACCCGGCAAGGCGAACGGCACACACACCTCCCCGGACAACACCCTGACCTTCAACCCCCTACGGACACACGGAGGCGACGTGCTCGACAGCACACCCGCACCGGGCCGCCGCAGCGCCCTGGCCGCGACCGCCGCGGCCGGCCTCGGCCTCCTCACCGCCTGCGCCGGGTCCGCGGACAGCGACGCGGCACCGCCCGGCGCGGCGCCGCCCCGGACCTCGGGCACCCCCGGGCGGACCGGCAGCCCCTCGCCCAAGCCGACCAGGAAGCGGCCCCAGCTGCCGCGCGGCGGTCGGGAACTGTTCCCCCGTCACCAGCTCGCCGGCTACTGCGGCCTGCCCGGCGCCGCCGCGCTCGGCCGCCTCGGCATCGGCGACCTCGACAAGCGGGCCCGCGAGATCGAGAAGCTCGCGCAGACCTACGCTGCCGACCGCGAGCCGCTGCCCGTCCTGGAACTGCTGGCCGTGGTCGCCAACTCCAGCGCCGGCCCCGACGGGACCTACCGCTCCCGCACCTCCGCCGACACCGTCCGCCGCTTCCACGAGGCGGCTCGGAAGCACCGCGCGCTGCTGCTCCTGAACATCCAGCCCGGCCGCGCCGCTGCCCTGGGGGAGGTCAAGGCGCTGCGCGAATGGCTGGTGCACCCGGACGTGGGCGTCGCCCTGGACCCCGAGTGGGAGATGGGTCCGGGCGAGAAGCCGGGCGACACGTACGGCAGCACCGACGGCGGCGAACTCACCGAGATCGCCCGCTACCTCTCCGGCCTGGTCCGCGAGCACGACCTGCCCGAGAAGCCCTTCGTCTTCCACCAGGTGGCGACCTCCGTGGTCGAGGACCAGCAGGCGTTCCGGCCGCAGCCCGGTGTCGCCGCCATCAAGTGTGCCGACGGCATCGGCGCACCCGGGCTGAAGCGCGACACCTGGAACAACCTGGTCAGGAATCTGCCCCACGGGACGCACACCGGCTTCAAGCTGTTCTACGACGAGGACACCGAAGGCAGCGGCCGCCTGATGACCCACCAGGAGGTCCTGGCACTGCGCCCGAGGCCCGAGTACGTCATGTACGAGTGACACGCGGCCTCCCGGGCCCCCGCTCCGCGCACACCGCCCGGAGCGGTGAGCGAGGCGCTGCGAACAGTCGCCACGCGCAGGACGAGACTTCCGCGCGCCACTTC
Organism: Streptomyces sp. NPDC059788; assembly: GCF_042732265.1. NCBI lineage: Bacteria > Bacillati > Actinomycetota > Actinomycetes > Kitasatosporales > Streptomycetaceae > Streptomyces > Streptomyces sp. NPDC059788. The sequence goes on from NZ_JBHWHY010000007.1 coordinate 126,453, forward strand.
CCGCCGCCGGGCCCCGGCCGCGTCCCTCACTCCGACAGCAGCACGACCTCCAGCTTCCGCGGCCCGTGCACCCCCTCGACCCGGTCCAGCTCGATGTCGCTGGTTGCCGACGGACCCGAGATCCACGTCAACGGCGCCGTCGGGTCCAGCCGTTCGAGCGCCTGCGGCACCGAGTCGACGACCTGGTCCGGCACGCGGACGACACAGATGTGGTGGTCGGGAACGAGCGTGATCCGGCGGCGGCCCTGGTCGGGCGAGCCGTCCAGCACGATCGTCCCGGTCTCGGCGACGGCCACCGCGCAGCCGGTGACGACGCTGTCGACCGTGTCGAGTTCACGGGCGGTGCTCGCCGCCCGGTCCGTGACGTGGGTGACGTCCGCGGCGGCCGTCCACTGCGGGTCCAGGCCCGGCGGCACGAGCACCGTCCGCGCGCCGTGCTCGCCCAGCAGGCGCGCGACCAGCCCCGGCAGCCCGTCCGCCGCACAGTGGTGCACCACCGCCCGGTAATCCGCCAGATTCTCCGCCAGCAGCGCCACCCGCTCCTTCGGCGTACGGGAGCCGTGGGCGCGCAGATAGTCGCGCGGGACCGGCGGATCCTCGTACCCCTCGCCGTGCGGCACGTCCGCCAGCGCCCGGCGCACCCGCGCCAGCACCACATCCCGGCTGCTCACTTCGTCCGCTCCTCTCCACGCGTACGCCGCCACCAGTCACGGAAGGACTCGGCCGGCACCGGTGGCAGGTCCCGGGTGTCCGACCAGGCGTGCCCAGGGCCCGGCAGCCGCCGCGGATGCAGCCGCCGCGTGCGCGCGGCCAGCCGCTGGCCCGTGCGCAGCACCCCCGGGTGGTCGAAGGCGAACCCCGCCGCACGCATCGCCGCGCGCTCCGCCGCGTGCCCCTTGGCCGGTCTGACCACGGTCTTCACACCGCGCCGCGTCACCCGGCCGCCCTGCACCACCCGCTCGCGCAGATGCACCAGCACCTCCGGGATGTCGATGGCCACCGGGCACACCTCGTAGCAGGCACCGCACAGCGACGACGCGTACGGCAGCGAGGCGTCCAGCTCGCTCGCCGTACCGCGCAGCTGCGGGGTGAGGATCGCGCCGATCGGGCCGGGGTAAGCCGAGCCGTACGCGTGCCCGCCGGCCCGCTCGTACACCGGGCACACGTTCAGACAGGCCGAGCAGCGGATACAGCGCAGCGCCTGGCGGCCGACCGTGTCGGCGAGGGTGTCGGTGCGCCCGTTGTCGAGCAGCACGAGGTGGAAGGTGCGCGGTCCGTCGCCGTCCGTCGTGCCGGTCCACATCGAGGTGTACGGGTTCATCCGCTCGGCGGTCGAGGAGCGCGGCAGCAGCTGGAGGAAGATCTCCAGGTCCTGCCAGGTCGGCACCACCTTCTCGATGCCGACGACGGAGATCAGCGTCTCCGGCAGAGTCAGGCACATCCGGCCGTTGCCCTCGGACTCCACGACGACCAGCGTCCCCGTCTCGGCCACCATGAAGTTGGCCCCCGAGACACCGACCTTGGCGTTCAGGAACTTCTCGCGCAGGTGCAGCCGCGCCGCCTCCGCCAACTCGGCCGGCGCGTCCGTCAGGTTCTCCGGCGCCGGGCGGCCCCAACGGCTCATCTGCTCCCGGAAGATGTCCCGGATCTCGCCCCGGTTGCGGTGGATCGCGGGCACCAGGATGTGCGACGGCAGGTCGTCGCCGAGCTGCACGATCAGCTCCGCCAGGTCCGTCTCGTAGGCGCTGATGCCCGCCTCGGCCAGCGCCCGGTTCAGCCCGATCTCCTGTGTCGCCATCGACTTGACCTTGACGACCTCGCGCTCGCCGGTCTCCCGCACCAGCCGCGCGACGATGGCGTTGGCCTCGGCGGCGTCCGCCGCCCAGTGCACCTGCCCGCCGGCCGCCGTCACCGACTCCTCCAGCCGCTCCAGATAGTGGCCGAGGTGGCGCAGCGTACGGTCCTTGACGGCGGCGCCCGCGGCCCGCAGCCGCGCCCAGTCGTCCAGCTCGGCGACCGCCTTGGCCCGCTTGTCGCGGATGGTGTGGGTGGCGTGGCGCAGGTTGCCGCGCAGCCGGGTGTCCTGCGTGGAGGACGCGGCGGCCGCGGGGAACGCGGGCATGCCGAGATACGTGCCGCTCATCGTCGGCTCCCTTCCGTGACGGTGGCGGGCACCGGCCCTCGTGCGTCGGCCTCCGTGGCGGCCAGGATCTCCGCGATGTGCACGGGCCGGGCCGCCGCGCCCTGCCGCCTGAGCGTGCCGCCGATGTGCAGCAGGCAGGAGTTGTCGACCGTGCAGACCGCCTCCGCGCCCGTCTCCGCGATGGCCCGTACCTTGTCGGCGCCCATCGCGGCCGACACCGCCGGGTTCTTGACCGCGAAGGTGCCGCCGAAGCCGCAGCACTCCTCGGCGCCCGGCAGCTCCCGCAGCTCCAGCCCCCGCACCTGTTCCAGCAGCCGGCGCGGTCGGTCGCCGAGGCCCAGCATGCGCAGGCCGTGGCAGGTGGGGTGGTAGGTGACGGTGTGCGGGTAGTACGCGCCGACGTCCGTCACCTTCAGCACGTCGACCAGGAACTCGGTCAGCTCGTACGTCTTCGGCACGGCGCTCGCCGCGGCCCGCGCCAGCTCCCGCCCGGCGCGCCCCTCGGCCGCGGCCCGCGCCGCGATCCGCGGGTAGTTGTCCCGCACCATCGCCGCACACGACCCGGAGGGGGTGACCACGTAGTCGTAGTCGCCGAAGGCGCGGTCGAACCGGCGCACCAGCGGCTCCGTCAGATGCCGGTAGCCGGTGTTGAACTGCGGCTGGCCGCAGCAACTCTGCTGCTCGGGGAATCCCACCTCGACACCCAGGCGTTCCAGCAGCGTGATCACTGCCCGGCCGGTGTCCGGGTAGAGCGTGTCGTTGATGCAGGTGACGAACAGTGCTACGCGCACGTTGCCATCTCCTTTCGGCCGCCGAGAACGCTGGCGGCGGGCCGTCTCACCGGTGCATGATCACCTGTCGGCTCATCCTGCCCCAGCGGCGGGCGAAGGAGAAGGACCCGGAGCGGAGGACCATGACACGTGCGGAGCGGACCGAGGGCGTGACGGGACGGGGGACACCGGCCAGGACGCCGCGGAAGGTGTCGCAGCTGCGGCAGCTGGCCGCGGCCTCCGTCGGCAACGCCGTGGAGTGGTACGACTGGTACGCGTACTCCTTCCTGGCCGTCTACATCGCCGACCGGGTCTTCCCCAAGGGCACCGGCAACTCGCTGGTGCCGCTGCTGTCCACCTTCGCGGTGTTCGCGGTGGGCTTCTTCATGCGCCCGGTCGGGGGACTGCTGATGGGCGCGGTCGCCGACCGCCGGGGCCGCCGGGCCGCGCTGACCCTGACGATCCTGCTCATGGGCGGCGGCAGCCTGCTCGTCGCCATCACCCCCACCTACGCGGCCACCGGCGTCCTCGCGCCGCTCGTGCTCGTCGTGGCCCGGCTCGTACAGGGGCTCTCCGTGGGAGGCGAGTTCGCCGCCTCCACGACCTTCCTCGTCGAATCGGCCGGCCCCGGCCGCCGCGGGCTGTTCTCCAGCTTCCAGTACGTCTCCACCACCGCCGGCCAGCTGCTGGCGTCCGGCACCGCCGCCCTGCTGGCGGGGCTGCTGACCGACGGCCAGATGGGGCAGTGGGGCTGGCGCGTGGTGTTCCTGATCGGCGCCGTGCTCAGCCTGCTCGGACTGTGGATCCGCAGCGGGGCGCGCGAGACGCGCAGCGAGGAACAGCAGGCCGCCGCCCGCCCCGGCCTCTTCGAGGCGCTGCGCCGCCACCCGCGTCAGTCGCTGCTGATCTGCGGCATCACCGCGGGCGGCACCCTCGCGTACTACACCTGGACCACCTACCTGCCCACCTACGCGCAGGTCAACGCGGGCTTCGACAAGAGCGAGGCGCTCACCGTCGGCACCCTGTCGCTGCTGTTCTTCGCCCTCCTCCAGCCGCTCGGCGGCCTCCTCTCGGACCGGATCGGCCGCAAGCCGCTGCTGCTGGGCTTCGCGCTGGGCTTCGCGGTGCTCGCCGTACCGCTGCTGCACCTGGTGACCGACGCGTTCTGGTCGCTGCTGCTGGTGCAGTGCGCGGGCATGGTGCTGCTGACCGGGTACACCGCGGTGGCCGCCGCCGTGAACGCCGAGGTCTTCCCGGCACGCGTACGGGCCGCGGGCATCGGCTTCCCGTATTCGCTGACCGTGGCCCTCTTCGGCGGCACCGCGCCGTACGTGGGCACCTGGTTCAAGCAGGCCGGGCACGCGGACCTCTTTCCCTGGTACGTCTCCGCGCTCTGCCTGGTCTCCTTCGTCGTGTACCTGACCCTGCCGGAGACCGCCAAGCGCACCCTGGACACCTGAGCCGGCCGTGCGCGCGGGCCGCCGAGGGTCCGCGCGCACACCGTGAACGGCCCGCACGCCGCGTCACTTCGGGAGGGTCACTTGCGGGCGACTATCGCCGCGTTGGCGCCGGGCGCCTCGAACGGCACCTTGCGGACCTCGGTGAACCCGGCGTCGGTCAGCCAGGAGCTGTACTCCGCCGCCGTGTAGTTGCGCCCGCCCTCGGTCTCGACCAGCATGTTCAGGCTCATCAGAGCGGCCGGCGCGGGCCCGGTCAGATCGTCGTCGACCATCAGCTCGCTGATCACCAGCGTGCCGCCGGACGGCAGCGCGGCCCAGCACTTGTCCAGCAGCATGCGGTTGGTGTCCTCGTCCCAGTCGTGCAGGATCATCGACAGCACGATGATGTCGTGCCCACCGGGCAGATCCGGCTCGGCGAGGAAGTCGCCCGGGTGGGTGCCGATCCGGTCGTCGAGCCCGGCGTCGGCGATGTTGCGTTCCGCAACCGGGCACACCTTCGGCAAGTCGTACACCGTCGCCTTCAGCCCCGGATGCCGCCGGCACAGCTCGATGGCGTACGCGCCGGAGCCGCCGCCCAGGTCCAGCAGCCGCGCCCCGGCGGTGAGGTCCACCACCTCGCCGAGCCGCTGCGCGGTCCACGACGACAGCGCGTGCATCGCCTCCCAGAAGACGGACAGCAGCCCCGGGTCCTCGGTGTCGAACAGATGCGGCTGCTTGTCGGGGTCCCAGGTGGTGGGCCGATTGGTACGGACCGCCTCGCCGAGCCGGCCCCAGCCCGGATACAGCCGCTGGTCCAGCATCCGCAGCCAGCCGCTGAAGTGGTACGGGCGGCCCGGCACCAGATAGGCGTCGGTCAGCGCCGAGTTGACGAAGCGGCCGTCCCCCCGGCGCTCCAGCAGGTCCAGCGCCGCGCAGCCGGTCAGCAGCATCCCCGCGGGTCGCACGCCGATCTCCAGCTCCTCGGCGCACTCCTCGACCGTACCGCCGCCCAGCCGGTCGAGCAGGCCGAACAGGCCCAGCTCGTCGGCGGTGGCCAGCGTCTTGAACGCCCAGAACCCGGTGGCTAACTGCATCAGCGGGAGCGGGGATGCGGTCGGCGCGACGGGGTGCGGGGATGCCATGGGAAGCCTCCAAGGTCGTTGCGGGGGGTGATACGGGGACGTACGGGGATCGCACGGAGTTTACGGACGCGAACATACGTCCGTGTCCGTGATCACTACCACCGCCGGGAGGCTGTCACACACGGAAAACGGGCACCGGAATGTGGCACCCGGGCAGGCGAACGGACGGGACGGACGGCACGGGCGCCGCCCCGCCCTGGCGCGGGCGGGACGGCGCGACGGGGGAGGAGGACCGGTCCGGGCCCCGTCCGCGTCAGGGGGAGTGACCGTGTCCCGTGCCCGATTCGAGGGTGCCGCCCAGGCTGTCCCGCAGCGGCAGCAGCGCGCTCCGGGACGGGCCGGTGACCGACCACCGGGTGCCGACGAGGTAGGTACCCCCGTACGCCCGGGCCTCGGTGAGCCAGGCGCGCTTGTTGCCGTCGCTGCTGAAGGTCAGGATGCGGAAGACACCGGCACCGGTGGTGCAGCCGCCTTCCCTCAACTCCTGTGCTTCGACGATGACATCGGCGCGGCAGCCGAGGGCGGCGGCGATCCGCGCCATGGAGGCGGGCGGGCCCGCCGCCGCGCGGGAAGGCGTGGCGTGGGCGCTGTGCGGGGGGCGCTGCGCGGCGGGCGCGGGGCCGCCGTCCGCGTAGCCGGTCACGACGATCGCGCAGGACAGCCCGCCCGCCACGAACAGGGGGAGCGCCGGGCCGGAAAGGAGCCTCATGGCAGGACCTCTTCTTTCAGCGGCAATCGCGGCCGGAATTGATGCAGTCCACGGCCGTACGCATCAGCCGCCGCGGCATCAGGTTGATGAAGTCGCCGTGGTCCGTCACCGGGTTGTGCAGCTGGTCGGGGAAGCTGTCGACCGCGTACAGCGTGTCCGGCGGTATGGCGTAGGTCAGCCGCTGCACCAGCCGGGGAATGGCACGGAAGCCGTTGCGGCACTGCCCGTTCCTGCTCGGGAAGACCACGTGCGTACGGTGGTTGGCGCTGTCCGCGTTGCGCCCGTCCCAGCAATGGGGGAACGCCAGCGACCGTACGACATCGCTGCCCCGGGGACAGATCGGGTACTTGTTCCTCAACTGCCGGTCCTCGAATCCGGTGCAGCTCCACGAGGCGTTCGCATTGGCCGGGCCGTTCGTCAGCGCTTTCGCGTCACCGGTGAGGTTGCGCAGAAAAGGCGGCATGGCGGTCACCTTCTGCGCTCCGTTGCCGTCGAAGGTCAGTGACACCTCGGCGGGGCGCACGATCGTGCCGACATTGCCGTCCCGGCCGCCACCGGGGGCGTCGGCGTCCCGCTCCCGCCCGTTGTCCCGCAGTCGCAGCACCGGCCAGTAATAGGTGGACCTGTCGCCGTTGCCACAGGTCGTACCCGCACCGGCCAATGCGTCGTCGGACGAGAACGCGTCCGTTTCCAGGTTTCCGACGTAGTCGTGCATGTGGTGGGCGCCATTGCGCACGCCCGGCGCGACGATCAGATTGTCCGGGTTGTTGTGACCGTTCTCGTTGCGTCCGCATGCCGACCGGAAGGAACCGCCCTGCCCGCGCGGGGCCCCGACGCCCCGGGTGTTCGGCCGTACGGTCGTGATGTCGACGAAGTCGTCGCGGAAAGGCCCGTTGTCCGCGCTGCTCCCGTCCCGCGCGCCTCTGGGCGCGCTCTGCGCGGCGGCGGAATCCGCCGTCGTCCGGCAGGCACTCAGCGGACCGAGCGCGCCGGGCCGGCCACCGGCCCGGCGCAGGGCGTCCGTGATACGGCCGATGGTGGCCCTGCGGTCCTGCTCCAGTGCGCTCAGCACCCGGTCCTGCGCGCCGGGGTCGGCCGACCACCGCTGGAACGCCTGGGCGACCTGTGCCTCCAGTTGCCCGAGACCGCGGTTCACCTCGGGCGCCGCCTGCGCCGGGAGGCTGCGCAGCCGCTGTCCCACGTCCGGACAGCTGATCGTCCGGCCGGCCGCCGCGCCCGGCCCGCGGCCCGCCGCGGTGTCCTCGCTGCCGGTGCCGCCGGTGGCGGGCCCGCCGGGGCCGGCCAGCGCCTGGGCGGCGATCACCGCCGTACCGGCGCACGCGGCCAGCGCCGTGCCGATCAGCGCCCCGCTCCGCTTCGAAAGGCGTGTCCTTTTGTGCGGACGCGCCATCCGCGCCGGTATCGGATTCTGTTTCTGCCGTTTCATGTCATCACTTCGCTCTGCTTCGCGGTTCACTGGTTTCTGCGGAACAAGGAATGCGGGATGCGGTGTCGCGGGAGCGCGGATATCCACCTCCCGGGGGCCCGGATTCGCGGCGGCGGTGGTGGCGTCGGCTACCGCGCGGGCGGCGGCGCCACCGTAGCCGTGCCGGGGCCGCCGGACGCCGCTTCGTCGGCGAGTGCCGCGAAGTCGACCAGTCCGGTCTGTTCCAGGGCCGTGATGTGATCGAGGACGACGCTGTTGGCGCGCGTGGCCAGATCCCGGATCATGGCATTACGGGTGTTCGCCCGCACGTGCGCGACGAGCGAGAAGACCTTTCCGTGGGCGCGGCGCGCCAGATTCGCGAACAGCCGCTCGTAGATGTCCCCTTCGGCCGCGTCGAGCTGGGCCAGCCAGCCCTGTTGCCCGGGAGTCGGCTGTCCGGGAAGCGTGATGTTCAGGGCGCGGGCCGTGTCGGCGGCACGCTGGTTGAGATCGGTGTGCCCCTCCAGCAAATGCCGGCCCGCGTGCCGGACGGCGTCCCGCATTCCGCGTCGCAGGGCCTGGCGTCCCGCGGGGAGTTCCCACAGCCCTGCCTGCCGTACTTTCCTGACGAATTCCCGGTCGAGCGGCGACAGCGGACCCGACGGCGTGTTCCACACGCCGAGCCCGTCGTCCTGCGCTGCGGGAGCGGAACTCTCCGCGGCACTGCCGCTGCTCGCGAACAACTGCACCGGCAGCAAAATGGCCACGGCTGTCAGGGAAAGCCCGGCGACGACCAGCCCGGTGCCGACCGAGAACCGCGACCGGACGCTGCCGATCACCGAACGCCGCCGTCCGACGTTTCGCACAGTGCCCTCCTTCTCCGGGGGACGGGAAAGAGGACGCTATTGCGGTGCCGCGCCGCTGGCGCATTGTTGGCGCCAACCCGACAAAGAATCGCCGCGGCACTTTCCGCTTGCTAGGGTGCCGGGCCGCGCCGCACCGCGCCCCCTGGCTCCGGCCCGTACCCCGTTACGCCCTCGCGCCCCGTGAACCTCAGTGCGACACGCCATGAAATGTCGAGCAATCGGGTGATTCAACGGCCGGGTCGTCACCCTGGGGCCCGAGGCGTCAATACCTTCAGCAAACACAGCAACGCTGCCGGTCCGCCGCGGCCGACCGCAGCCGTACGTGAAGGAGACGTCCCCATGCCCGCACCACGCCGCCTGTTGACCACGGCCTGTGTCGCCGCGCTCGCCCTCGTCGGACCCCTGGGCGGGAGCCTCTCGCAGGCCTCCGCCCCGGAGGGCCCCCGCCCGGTGCCGGCGCCCCAGGCGGATCTGATCCGGATGGGCAAGGGCAGCGGCACCTTCTGTCTGACCCCCGCGGCCACCCGGGCCCTCGCCAGGGAGCACGTACGGCTCAACGCCCTCCGCCCGGCCCGCACGACCGGCACCCACGAGCGGCGGTGCGTCACGACACCGATCACCGGCGGATCGTTCAACCGCGCGGTCAACAAGGGCGAGATGCACTTCGACGGCGGCTTCGAATTCACCCGCGGCGGGCGCTACCTGCGGGTCGACCACCTGAAGGCGGACTTCGCCACCGGCCGGATCTCCGGGGACGTCCGGGGCGCCCGGCCCGCCAGGACGGCGTTCCTGGCGTTCACCGTGGACCGCAAGCAGGTCCGGGTCTCCTCGGGCAAGGTCACGGCGCGCATCGCCTTCACGCTGACGAACCAGGGCGCCGCGTCCTTCAAGAGCGCCTTCGGCGCCGCGCCGGTCAGGGCCGGCGAGCAGCTCTTCGAGGGCACCGGTTCGGCCGAGGTCCGCCTGCCGCACCCGTCCCACACCCTCCGCCCTGCCCGGGCGGCACTCGACATCCAGCAGTGACCTGCCATCGCCGCCCCCGGCCGCCGAGCGCCGGCCGGGGGTGTTGGTGCTGACGGTGCGGGTGCGGCACAATTCCGGCATGCGTGTGGTGATCCTGTGCGGCGGAGAGAGTTCGGAGCGGGACGTCTCCCTGGCCTCGGGATGGTCGGCCGCCCGGGCCCTGCTGGAACGGGAACACGAGGTGGTGCTCGTCGACCCGGCCGCCGCGGTGCCGGTCCTGGCCGGGCCGCTGCGCCCCGGTGACACGGTCGACGCCGTCGCGGTCGGCAAGGAGCCGCCGTCCCTCTCGGAGCGGCACCGGCTCCGGTCGCAGATGCACGCCTCCCTGACCGGCGGCCCGGTCCTGGAACTGCTGCGCGACGCCGACCTGGTGTTCCTGGCGCTGCACGGCGGCTGGGGCGAGGACGGGCACGTACAGGCGCTGCTGGAGATGGCCGGCGTGCCGTTCACCGGCGCGGACAGCGCGACCTGCGCGGCGGCGTGGCACAAGGGCCGGACACAGGCGGTGCTGGGCGCGGCCGGCCTGCCGGTGCCCGAGCGGGCGCTGTGGCGCCCCGGGGCTTGTGAGATCCCGCAGGACGTGCGGCGGCTGGCCGGGGCCGGGCCGGTGGTGGCCAAGCCGGTCGCGGACGGTTCGAGTGTGTCGGTCCACCGGGTCGACTCGCTGTCGCAGCTGACGCAGGTCGCCGCCGAGGTGCACCGATCCGGTGTGGAGCTGCTGGTGGAGCCGTTCCTGCCGGGGCGGGAGTTCACCGTGGCCGTGCTCGGCGACCAGGCGCTTCCCGTGGTCGAGATCGAGCTGACGACACCGGTGTTCGACTACGAGGCCAAGTACCAGCCCGGGGCGGCCAGTGAGGTGTGCCCGGCGCGGATTCCCGAGGAGCTCGAAGCCCGGCTGCGGGAGTTGGCCCTGCGCGCCCACCGCGCCCTGGGATTCGGCGGCGACGCGTACTCGCGTACCGACTTCCGCTGCGACGCCGACGGCGAGCCGATGTGCCTCGAAGTGAACGCGCTTCCGGGCCTGACGGCGGCGAGCCTGTTGCCGCTCGCGGCCACCGGGGCCGACTGGACCTACCCCGACCTGATCCAGCGCATCGCGGACCTCGCGAAGCGCTGAGCCCGCACGGCGCGGGCCGTCGGTCCGGCGCCGCGACCCCTTCGGTCAGCGCCTGCCCGTACGGACCGCGCCGGCACTCGTCAGGACCACCGACGCGATCGCCGCGCACCGGGTCACCGACAGCCCCTGCCCCAGCACCAGAAGGCCCGCCGGCGCGGCCACGGCCGGTGCCAGGGTCGTCGGCACCGCGTCGCGCACCAGGTACTTGCCGCCGGGGGCGGTGCAGGCGCCGCCACCCCATGCGGGAACCTGCCAGGATGACGGATGCGCTCCTGACCGGACTGCTCGCCGGCTACGGCATCGCCATGCCGGTCGGAGCCATGTCGGTCCTGATCGTGACGCTCGCCGCGCAGGTCTCGCCGCGCCAGGGGCTGGCAGCCGCGCTCGGGGTCGCCACCGCCGACGGACTGTACGCCCTCGCGGCCGTTCTCGGCGGCACGGCACTGACCCACCTGATCAGCAGCGTCACCCGCCCCCTGCAACTGGCCGGCGCGGCCGTGCTTGTACTCATCGCCGCGCGCGGCCTGGTGACTGCGGTGCGCACCCGCCGGGCCCGGACACCACGACCGCCGGCCGTCGGCGCGTCGCCGCTGCGCACCTACACCGGCCTGGTCGGGCTGACGCTCCTCAACCCGGTCACGATCGTCTACTTCGGCGCGCTGGTCATCGGCCGCCAGACGGCATCGGCCTCGACCGCCTCCGGCATGGTCTTCGTGGCGGCGGCCTTCGCCGCGTCGCTGAGCTGGCAGACCCTGCTCGCCTCGGGCGGCGCCCTCCTCGGCCGCTTCCTCACCGGTGAGCGGGGCCGCCTGACCATGGCCGTCACCGGCAACAGCGCAATCCTGCTCCTCGCCACCCGCATGGCCTGGACAGCCGTTTTCGCCGTTTGACCTTGAGCCGCACCGCAAGCAGGACGAGGGCGGGTGGTTCGGGTAGCGGGCCCCGCGAGGCCGTACGGGCGGCCGCCGCACGGAACCCTTGCGCCGGGAGTGCCCCCTGTAGTGCGCTATCCCTCATGGTGAAGCGGAGAATTGCCACACTGATCGCCGTCCTGGTCACCGGCTCACTGGCCACGGGCGCACCGAACCCGCGCGCGGAGGCCGCCGAACCGCCGGCGGGCCGTCCCTCGCCCTCGGCCGGACCGCCCCCGGCCCCGGGCCTCGATCTCGACACCGTGACCATCCCCGAGCTGCAGGCCCGTATGGCCGACGGTTCGCTGACCTCCTCGGCACTGACCCGGGCCTACCTGGGGCGCATCAAGGCCGTCGATCCCAAGATCCACGCGGTGCTGCGCGCCGACCCGACGGCCCTGCGCCAGGCGGCCGCCAGCGACGCCCGGCACCGGCGCGGCCGGACCCTGGGCCCGCTGGACGGCATACCCGTCCTGCTCAAGGACAACGTGAACACCCGCGGCCTGCTCTCGACGGCCGGATCGCTCGCCCTGGCCGGCAGCCCGCCGGACACCGACGCCGCCCTGGTGACCCGGCTGCGCGACGCGGGCGCGGTGATCCTCGGCAAGACCAACCTGTCGGAGTGGGCGAACTTCCGCGCGGCGAAGCCCACATCGGGGTGGTCGGCGGTCGGCGGGCAGACCAACAACCCGTACGTACTGGACCGCAACCCGTGCGGGTCGTCCTCCGGCTCGGCCGCCGCGCTCGCCGCGTCGCTGTCGCAGGTGGCGATCGGTACGGAGACGGACGGCTCCATCGTCTGCCCGGCCGGGATGAACGGGGTGGTCGGCCACAAACCCAGCCTCGGCCTGGTCAGCGGGGACGGCGTGGTGCCGATCTCCGCCGAACAGGACACCGCGGGACCCATGGCGCGCAACGTCACCGACGCCGCACTCACCCTGTCCGTACTCAGCGGCGGGCAGACGCGCCACGCGGACGTCACCCGTGCGCTCACCGAGGTCGCGCAGCAGCACCCCCGCGACCTGCGCGGCAAGCGGATCGGCCTGTGGCGGCTGCCCGAGCTCGGCGCCGAGGTGGACGCCGTGCTGACCCGTACGGCGGCGAAACTGCGCAAGGCCGGTGCCGAGGTCGTCGAGGTGACGCCCCCGTACCAGAAGCGGCTGGCCGAGCTTGAGTTCCCGGCGCTGCTCAGCGAGTTCCACCGGGACATCGACGCCTATCTCGCCACCCGTAAGGGGCCCCGCAACCTCGCGGAACTGATCGAGTTCAACCGTGCCCACCCGGCCGAGCGCACCTGCTTCGCCGGTCAGGAACTGTTCGAACAGGCCCTCGCCGCGCCTCCCACCACCGATCCCGCATACCGGGCGATGCGGGCCGAGCTGAAGGACCTCTCCCGTCGGTCCATCGACGAGACCATGGCGGCCCACCACCTGGACGCCATCGCCTCGCCGACGAACCCGCCCGCCTGGACGACCAACTGCGCGCGGGGCGACAACGACGTGATCCCGTCCTCCACCCCCGCGGCCGTCGCCGGGTACCCCTCGCTGTCGGTGCCCGCCGGGTCCGTGGGCGAACTGCCCGTCGGCCTGCTCCTGATCGCCGGAAACCACCAGGACGCCGGGCTGCTGTCGCTCGGGGCTACGGTGGAGGACCGGCTGCACGCGTGGCGGGCCCCGCGCTATCTGCCGTCGGTGGGGAGTGACGCGTCCCGGTAATCACGTCGGCCGCGCCGCCGTACCGGTCACCGATGACCAGTGACCAGTGACCGGTTACTTACTACCTGCCACCTGCCGTCTCCGCATTCCCCGGGGAGATTCCATGAGCGCCGTCATCCAGCGGACCGTTCACGCCGTCGACGGCGAACAACTCAGCCTCTGCACCGTGACACCGCGGAGAGAGGCCGCCGGTGCCCGCGGCGTCATCGTGATGCACGGTGCCGGCAACGGAAACAAGGAGCGGATTCTGCCGCTCGCCGAGGAGTTCGCCGCGCACGGGCACCCGGCCGTCGCGCTGGACTTCTCGGGACACGGCGAAAGCACGGGAAAGCTGCTCGACCTCAGCCTCAGGCGGCGCCGGGACCAGGCCGCGGCCGTCATCGACGAGATCTTCGGCGCCGAACTCCCTCTCGTACTGGTCGGCTTCAGCATGAGCGGCCAGACCGTCGCCGACCTGGTGGAGCTGTACGGCGCACGTGTGACGGCCCTTGTCCTCTGCGCGCCCGGAATCTACGGAAAGGACGCCTGGGACGTGCCCTTCGGCGGCGGATTCACCGAGTTGATCCGGCGCCCGGAGAGCTGGCGCGACAGTCGGGCCCTGGACATCTACGCGCAGTTCGACGGCCGCGCGCTGCTCGTCGTACCGGAACGCGACGCGGTCATTCCGGAGGGCGTCACCGAACTTCTTCGCGCCGCGCTGGCAAAGCGCGCGGACTTCTCCGCCCTCCGGCTCGCGGGGGCCGACCACAAACTCGGAACGTGGCTGGCCGGTCAGCCACGGGCTCGTAAGGAGATCGTCGACATGGCGCTGCGGGCCCGTTCCTCCGCGGCCGGCTTCGCGCGGGCATGACGACCGGGCCGGGCCGACGGAATCCCGTCGGCCCGGCCCGCGGCGTCCGCCGGTTTCCGGGATGCCATCTTGCTGGGCGGACGGCGGTCTTGGCCGGGCAGGCTCCCTGGGGAGGACGGTCGTGATAGCGCATCCCCTGGAACGCTGGGCAATGCGTACGCCGTTGGAAGAATCTCAGCGCGGGATGATGCTGGTCTAACGCAGATCTAACGTCGGGCGTCAGTGTGTGCTTACGTCGGCCGAATGCCGGTGGGACAGCTGATGCCGGTGACGTCGGGTGTCGACGACGGCGGGTGGCGGAGGATGTTGAACGCTACGGACGTTGGCCGTGACGGGTGTTGACGTCGCCGCGGGCGTGGTGCAGAGAGAGCCCGGAGCGGGGGCTTGCTCCCTCCTCGACGGCACTCCGGCTCGGGGAGGAGGGAGCCGGGACTCGGCCGTCCTCACACTCCCGGAGCGGTGAGCGGCTCGGCGTCCTCAGGAGCCGGCTTGCCGGGGGTATAGCCTCCGGTGCCAGGGTAGACATCCCGGTATATGGCGCGGGAAACGGTTTCTATCGTGGCGATTCCGTAGTCCCATCCCTCGTTTTCGGGGTGCCCTTCGGGGACTCTGTTGTTCTCGCTGAGGACGACCAGACCGGAGTCGTAGCCGTTCCCGGTGAGGGCGACCGTACTGTTCACCTTCCAGTCCCCGCGGTCGAAAACGTCGACGTCGGGATTGCGGCTCCGTTGCAGCCAGCCGTTCTTGACGTGGACCACGGAGTCGAGCGGAGCGCCCGCGGTGGCGCCCCACCGCTGGTCGCTCCGGACGTTCTTCATGAGGTCGAGCGCGTAGGCGCGGGCCTTGCCGCCTAGGACCGATCCGCCGGTGCCGGTGAATATGCGCAGTAGTGCGGCCTGGTCCCCGGCGGTTATCTGGGTGAGGCCCCAGAAGCCTTCCTTGTCCGGGACGGTGTGCCGCAATTCCGCCCGGTCGAGGAATTCCTGGACCTTGACGGTGTTGGGGTGGGCGGGGTCCTTCAGGTCGGACAGCCGCTTCCACAGCGTGGTCGCGGCCGCATTGTCCGAGTCGATGATCATCTTGCGGGCGAGGGCGTCTTCCGCCGCGGGCAGCGTGCCGCCCCTGTGGTATAGCAGGGCGCCGAGAATAATCGTTTTTGCGGTACTGGCCGCGTCATAGGCCTTGGCGTCGTCCAAGACGCACCTGGTCCCGGTGGGCCGGTCGTAGAAGGACAGCGACACCATGCTTTTCCGGCCCGCCAGGGCCTTGGTCACATCGCGCGACAGCTTCTCGGCCAGTCCATGGTCCGTGGAGGTGCAGCGCACCACCGAGGCGAGGGGCGCGGCGCTCTTCGATGCCGCGACGGACGGCGTGGCGGCTGCGACAAGTCCGACAACCGTCCCCGCCGCCATGGCGGCAGTGGTGGCACGGGAAACCCATCTCATTGCGCTCACTGTCCTTTCAGAAGGCCGGAACAACCGGCTTCAGGTGGGGGGAAGCGCCCGCGCGACCTGGTGGCCGGCGGGCGCGCGGGAGCGATGTCGGCCGGCCGGTACCGCACCGGCTCCAGTGATCGCGGGCGCGACGTACCGCGATGTGCCGTGCCGGACCGCCGCTGCCGCACGGGGCCGTGGCCTGCGGCGACACCGCTCCCCACGGCTTTGTATCAGGGCCGTGGAAAGCGACGTCAGGTGGGTCGCGGCGGTGGGCCGGTACGCGGTGGTGTGCGGGGCATTGTGCTGGGTGAATGCCGGATAAGGGCCTGCTCAGGGAGAGTCGCCGCGGGGGAGGACGCTCACCGGTGCCCAGGCGGTCGGCGAACCGGGGTAAAGAGAAGACGTGTTGTCCGCCCGCTATGTCAACAGCGCGCTCATGTCGGCCGGACGAGTGGCGCTCCGGTCAACGCCGCGGAACACAGCGCACGTTATCAAGAGCCGCTCCCTGTATTTCCGCTTCCGGACCGCGCCCCCACCCTCGGAATGCTCCGGGCGAATTCCGGCCCCCGGAGATCGTGACGGCCCCGACGCAGGATCGCGGAGTGCCTGATACACGAACTCCGGGTGGCCGAATTGGGAGCTGCCTCCGCTGCCCCGGTGCCGCCCGCCTCATGACCCTCCGGCTCCCGCTACGGAGCCGGGGCGGTTGCGTGGGCGGCGGTCCGGGCGTCCGGCTGCAGGAGCTGTCGGATGTCGCGTACGGCCGCGCGCCCGGCGCGGTTGGCGCCGATGGTGCTGGCGGACGGGCCGTAGCCGACGAGGTGGATACGGGGGTCCCGGGCGGCCCGGGTGCCGTCCAGGCGGATGCCGCCGCCCGGTTCGCGCAGGTGGAGTGGGGCCAGGTGGTCCAGGGCGGGACGGAAGCCGGTGGCGTAGAGGATGGCGTCGGCGTCCACGCCGGTCACGCCGTCGTCCCGGGCGCCGTCCGGCCAGCGGGCGCCGGTTTCGGTCAGACGGTCGAACATCGGGTGCCGTACCAGGACATTCTGTTCTCGGGCCGGCCACAGGGCCTCGGACGGAGCGAGGGGGCCGGTGCGGGCGGTACGGCCGTGCCGAACGGCCATGATCGGCAGGCCCGTCACGGACACCACGCTCTGCGGCGGCAGTCCTTCCCGTACCCGCTCCTCGACCCGCGCGACCGCCGCCCGGCCCTGCTGCTCGTCGAACGGGCCCTCGCGGAAGAGGGGCGGGCGGCGGGTCACCCAGGTGGTCGCGGCGGCGACGTCCGCGATCTCCAGCAGCTGCTGGACGGCCGAGGTGCCGCCGCCGACGACGATGACGCGCTGTCCCGCGAAGTCCCGCGGCCCCCGGTATGCGGAGCTGTGCAGCTGCCGGCCGCGGAAGACCTCCTGGCCCGGGAAGCGCGGCCAGAAGGGCCGGTCCCAGGTGCCGGTCGCGTTGACCAGGGCCCGGGTGGCGTACGTGCCTTCCGAGGTCTCCACCAGGAGTCGGCCGTCCGCGCCGTCGCGCACCGCCCGGACGTCCACCGGCCGGTGCACCCGCAGCCCGAAGGTGCGCTCGTACGTGTCGAAGTACGCGCCGATCACCTCGGACGACGGGCGGTCCGGGGCGGCGCCGGTCAGCTCCATGCCGGGCAGTGCGTGCATCCCGTGGACCTTGCCGTACGTCAGGGTGGGCCAGCGGAACTGCCACGCGCCGCCCGGCCGCGGCGAGTGGTCCAGCACGAAGAAGTCCCGGTCCGGTACGTACCCCACCCGCCGCAGGTGGAAGGCGGCGGCCAGGCCCGCCTGCCCGGCACCGACCACCACGACCTCGGCTTCCCGCACCCCGGAGTAGTTCATGCTTCTACTAACCGGGGGGATCGCCGGAATCTTCCCCACGACCCTCGGCCGCACCCTCCCGACAAGCTCCGACGATCCGCTCAGCAGCCCCCGGCCGTCCCCCATGCGGCCCCGGCCGCCCCCTCAGCGACCGCCCGCCACCAGCAGCGGCGCCCCGCCCGGCGCGGAAGCCGGGCGTCCGTCGGCCGCCGGGGCACCGGACCGAGGGTCGGTGCCGGCGGGCAGCAGCCCCCGCGCGGCCAGCTCGGGCCGTACGCCCTCGCCGAACCAGTACGCCTCCTCCAGATGCGGATAGCCGGACAGCACGAAGTGCTCGATGCCGAGCGCGTGGTACTCCTCGATCCGGTCGGCCACCTCCGCATGGCTGCCGACCAGCGCCGTTCCCGCCCCGCCGCGCACCAGGCCCACCCCGGCCCAGAGGTTCGGGGCGATCTCCAGCCGGTCGCGCGAGCCGCCGTGCAGCGCCAGCATCCGCTGCTGGCCCACCGACTCGCTCCTGCCCAGCGCCTGCTGCGCGGCGGCCACGGTGTCCGGGTCCAGGTCGTCCAGCAGCCGGTTCGCCGTGCCCCACGCCTCCTTCGACGAGTCGCGGGAGATGGTGTGCAGCCGGATGCCGAAGCGGACCGTACGGCCCTGTCGCGCCGCCAGCTCCGAGATCCAGTCGATCTTCTGTTTGACCTGCTCGGGAGGTTCGCCCCAGGTGAGGTACACATCGACGTTGCGGGCGGCGACCGGGCCGGCCGCCGCCGACGAGCCACCGAAGAAGATCTCCGGGAGCGGGTCCGGCGGCAGCGCGGTCAGACCGCCCTCCACCTGGTAGTGCTCCCCGCGGAAGTCGAACGGGACGCCGCCCCACACACCCCGTACCACCTGCAGGAACTCGTCCGTACGGGCATAGCGCCGGTCGTGGTCCAGCGCGTCCCCGAACCGCCGCTGCTCGGTGGAGTCGCCGCCGGTCACCACGTTCAGCAGCAGCCGGCCACCGGAGATCCGCTGGTACGTGGCGGCCATCTGCGCCGCCAGCACCGGCGAGATCACCCCGGGCCGGAAGGCCACCAGGAACTTCAGCCGGTCGGTGACCTGGGTGAGCGCCGCCGTGGTCAGCCAGGCGTCCTCGCACCAGGTGCCCGTCGGCGTGAGGACCGCCTCGAAGCCCAGCTGCTCGGCGGCCTTGGCGATCTGCGCCAGATAGTCGATGTCGGGTGCCCGTACGCCGCCGGCCGGGGTGATGCGGTCGCGCCGGACGCCGCCGTCGGTGTACGCGTGCCGGTCGACGAGGGTGCGCCCGTCGCCGCCGGTCGGCAGGAACCAGTGCAGATGTACGGTCATGGGGCTCAGCCGGCCTTTCCTTGGGTGCCGTAGGTGCGCGGTGCCGTGCTCGATGGGGGCAGGCTGCCGTTGAAGCGGGTGTCGACGAAGGACGAGAAGTCGAAGCGGCCGGGAATCAGCCTGAGGCCGGCGAAGGTGTCGGCGATCTGCTGCTCGGACGCGACGGCGGGCCGGTCCAGGGCGACCGTCACCGCCGTGCCACGGGTCCGCTTGACCGCCGCGAGCGCCACGTCCCGCGGCAGACCGGTCTCCTCGGCCCACGCCTTCGCCCAGGCGTCCGGGTGCCGGTGGACCCAGTCCTGCGCGCGCCGCAGCCGGTCGACGTAGTCCTTGAGCGCCGCCGACTTCTTCCCGTCGTCCAGGGCGGCGGGCGCGGCGACCTGGAAGCTGAGGCCGTTGACGACGCCTTCCCCGGTGGTCAGGACGCGGGCGTCGGTCTGGTCGAGGGCCTGCGAGGTGTACGGGTCCCACACCGCCCAGGCGTCCACCCGGCCCCGGCTGAACGCGGCCAGCGCGTCGGCCGGCTGGAGGTGGTTCAGCCGTACGTCCTTCGGCGTCAGCCCGGCCTTCTTCAGGGAGGCGACGATCTGGTAGTGCGCGGAGCTGCCCTGTGCCACCGCGATCGACTTGCCCTTCAGCTCCGCGGGCCGCGTGATCGGGGAGTCCTTCTTCACGAGGACCGTCTCGCCCGCGGACGAACCGTGGGTCGCCGCTATCACCTTGAACTTCGAGTTCGCGGCGGCGGCGAAGACGGGCGGCGTGTTGCCGACCCCGCCGACGTCCACGGCCCCGGCGTTGACCGCTTCCAGCAGCGGCGGACCGGAGGTGAAGGTCGACCACTGAATCCGGTAGGGGAGGTTCTTCAGCTCCCCGGCCGCCCGCAGGACCGCCTCCGAACCGCCCTTCTGGTCACCGACGTTGAGCGTCACCGATCCCTTGCCGTCGGTACCGCCGCGGGTCCCGCCGGCGCCTCCCGAACCGTTCGCCCGGGACGCTCCGCCGCACGCGGTGAGCGACAGCAGGAGGGGCAGCAGGAGGAGGGGGAGCAGCAGGGGGTTCGGGGCGCGGCGCTGTGGCGTGGGTGGGTGCGACCGTTTGCGCGGCTTCATGCGGGTTCCGTTTCGTTTCTTCGTACGGCGGTGGACGCCGGTCGATGCGGGGCCGTGATGGGGGGTGGCGGACGGTGGTGACCGCGACCGTGATCGCCTGCGCTCAAACGGCGTCACCCGCCGCCTTCGGGGCCGCCTCGCCGGCCGCGTCCTGCGGCTCCGCCCCCTCCACCCCCAGGCGGTCCAGCAACCGGGCGCGCAGTGCGGCGAACCGCGGGTCGGCGATGTCGCGCGGGCGCGGCAGGGCCACCTCGCTCTCGTACGCGATCACGCCGTTCTCCATCACCAGCGCGCGGTCCGCCAGCAGCAGGGCCTCGTCCACGTCGTGCGTGACGAGCAGCACCGCGCAGCCGCGCTCCCGCCACAGTTCGGCGACCAGCTTCTGCGCCTTGATGCGCGTCAGCGCGTCCAGCGCGCCGAACGGCTCGTCCAGCAGCAGCAGATCGGGTTCGCGTACCAGCGCGCGCGCCAGCGACGCCCGCTGCGCCTCACCACCGGACAACGTCTTCGGCCACGCGTCGGCGCGGTGCCCGAGCCCGACCTCGGCCAGGGCCCGCTCCGCCGCGCCGCGCCCGGGGCGGTCCGGCAGCCCGAGCAGCACATTGCGCCACACCCGCTTCCACGGCATCAGCCGTGGGGCCTGGAAGGCGACGGCCTTGCGGCGTGGTACCAGTACCTCGCCCTCGATCTCCCGGTCCAGCCCGGCCAGCACCCGCAGCAGCGTGGATTTGCCGCAACCGCTGCGCCCGAGCAGCGCGACGAACTCCCCGGGCGCCACGTCCAGCCGCAGCCCGTCGATGACGGCCCGGCCCCCGAAGGCCCGGCCGAGCCCCCGCACCCGTACGGCGCCACCTTCGTACGCGCCGCCACCCGGCCCGTACCTCCCCGCAGCCTCCGCCCCCGCTTTTTCCCCTACGCCTGCCCTTTCCCCTACCCCTGCCTTCACTGTCCGGTGAACGTCGGTCGCCATTGCAGCAGCAGCCTTTCCAGAGTGCGGACGATGAAGTCGGCGAGCAGCCCGAGGACCGCGTACACCACCAGGCACACCACGATCACGTCGGTACGGAAGAACTCCCGGGCCTGGTTCATCAGGAATCCGAGCCCGTCGTCGGCGTTGATCTGCTCGCCGAAGACGAGCGCCAGCCAGGCGGTGGCGAGCGAGTAGCGCAGCCCCGTCATGGCGCCCGGCAGCGCGCCCGGCAGGACGACGTGCCGGATCAGCCCCCAGCGCCCGAGCCCCAGCGAGGTTCCGGCCTCCACCAACTGCGCGTCCACACCGCGGATTCCGGCGTACACGTTCAGATACAGGTGGAAGGCCACACCGAGCGAGATCAGGGCGACCTTCGGCGCCTCGCCGATGCCCAGCCAGATGATGAACAGCGGGATCACGCCCACCCACGGCACGGACCGCAGCATCTGCACGACGGGGTCCACCAAATCCTCGCCGAGCCGCGACAGCCCGGACGCCAGCGCCAGGGCCACCCCGACGCCCACACCTGCCGCGAGCCCTACGGCGACCCGTTGCAGCGACACGAGCATCGCCGACGGCAGCGTGCCGTCGGACACCAGCGTCCAGGCCGTACGGGCGATGGTCCCCGGCGAGGCGAGGATGTCGCCCGGCAGCGCCCCGCTCGCACTGAGCACCTGCCACAGCGCGAGCAGGAACACCGGCACGGCGGCCCGGCGCAGCCACCGCGGTACGGTCCGGCGCCGGGCCGACGCGGGTACGACGGGGACGAGCTCCGGCCCGGTGCGCGGCCCGGCCGCCGGCCGCTCGACGCGCGGTGGCGGGACGCCGGGCGGCGCGGCCTGATCAACAGTCATGGACACTCCAACTCACTGGGCGGCAACGCGCCGCGCCCGGCGCGCGGCGGCGCGACACACGCCACACAGCTGCACGGAACCGGTCGTACGGGGAAAGGAACGCGCCAAGAACGCGCCGGAACCACCCGATTCCAGCGCCGAAAAGAAAACAGACAGCCGCCGACCCGATCAGCGACAGAAAGCGCACCGGCGAAGCGCAGACGTCAGCGGCGCACGTACATCAGCAATCAGCGGCGCACGAACGGCGACGACGCAACGAAATGAACGGCATCAACGACGCAACGACATCAGCAACCGCGGCGACACGCGGCGGACGCCACCCGCAACAGGTCGATGTGACCGCGCGTGGTGAGCCGGGCTGACGTAGACATGTCGCCGAACGTAGCGGCGTACCTGAAGACGGGTCAAACAGCGTCTCGCCTGCTGGACCATTGTTGCGCCGAGATTGCGCGCACCACGGACGCAGCCTGCACGCCTTTGGGCTTCATCCATACGAAAATGGACCCATGAGTACCGTATTCACGACCCGGACCCTGAACCTCGCCACCGGCACCAAGGAAACCGTCGCCGACATCACCGACGACTGCGCGGCCTTCCTCCGTGAGGTGACGAACGGCGGCGACGGCCTCCTGAACGTCTTCGTCCCGCACGCCACCGCCGGCATCGCCATCATCGAGACCGGCGCCGGCAGCGACGACGACCTGCTCGCCGCCCTCGGCGACCTGCTCCCCGCCGACGACCGCTGGCGCCACCAACACGGCTCCCGCGGCCACGGCCGCGACCACGTCCTCCCCGCCTTCGTCCCGCCCCACGCCACCCTCCCCGTCGTCGACGGCCGCCTGGCGCTCGGCACCTGGCAGTCGGTGTGTTTCGTGGACACCAACCGGGACAACCCCGAGCGACAGGTGCGGTTGAGCTTCCTGGGCTAGGAGGCCGCCTCACGTCGGACTGTAGATGGCAGGTCCGGCCACGATTCGTCCGATGGGGCACTCCTCCCGCTTCGAGGAGAAAGGCCGGGACGCAGGGGGACGTCCTTCGCCGCGGAGAAGGTTCAGCAGACCGCATACCTGTTGTGATCGCTCAGCGGGCGAGAGCGATCACGATGGGTGGCTCCATATCTGGAGGGCGATCGGCTGGAGCAGGGGCTCGGTGCACGTGCTGTGGATCTCCTTCTGCACGCCCAGTTTTGAGCAGCGCGCCGTCCAAGGCGCAGCCAGTCTGGGGCAGACCGCGCGGAAAGCGCCGAGCCGACTCGGGAGGGACCATGTTTCGCCTTGATTCCAGGGCACGCCGCACACCGAGCTTCGACCGATCCGCCGCATCGCGCGCCGGCGGCCTGGTATCCGAGGTCTCGGCCGACCGCCTGCGTGCTCTGGGCGCGGGGGCCTTTGCCGAGCTGCAGCGCGCCGATGCCAAGACAGCGACGCTGGGTACCACGGCTGGGGCCGGGCTGGGCGCCGTCTTCACGATGGTGACCGCGTTCGCCAAGACCATGCCGTTATGGGGCGTGGTCGGAGCTGGATGCGCGAGTGCTTGCTTCGCCCTGTCGATCTGGCAGTGCCTTTCGGCCATGCGGCCTTCGCTCCGGCCCGGGAACCGGCGACGACCGGATTGCTATCTCGATTGCGCGGAAGCCACCGCGGATGAACTGCTGGCCGCTGTGGTGGGCCTCTCCGCGTGGGAGGTGGCCCGTGCCGAAAGCCGGTGCGTGACGGAGTTGTCGACCCTGGCGCAAGCCAAGTTCAAGATGCTGCGACGGGCAACTCTTCTCTCACAGCTGGGACTTGCCGCTACCTGCCTTAGTGCCGCGTGCGTGCTCCTCGGCTCTCTCACCGGTAGGTGAGAACCCCGAATATGCTGGTGCCTTCACAGTTCGTTGAGATATGGGTGCGGGTGGGGATCAGGCGCCTCATGGCTCAGTCTTCGGGGAGGGCGCGTTGTATCAGTCCCATCGGGCGCTGCTTGGTGAACAAGCGTGGGCCGCCTTGGCGAGCCTTGCCCCGGAAAAAACCCGCGAGACGCGCAGCCTGCTGCTGCGCCAAGGGGACCCCGCCACACACGTTCTCCTGCTGTGCCATGGCTCCGCCGCGATCACGCGCCGTGACGGGAGTGGTCAACGGACGCTGCTTGCCGTGCGTGGCGCGGGCGAACTGCTGGGTGAGCTGTCGTTGCTCGACGGCGGAGTCCGCAGTGCCACCGTCATCGCCGCCGAGCCCTGCCGGGTGCATACCGTTCCCGCATCCGATTTCACCTCGTTCGTCAGCGACCACGGCCTGCTGCACAAGCTGATGCGCCATGCAGTGGGACGTATCAGGGAAGGGGACGAGATCCGCCAGGAGTTGGCCACGGCCCCCGCTGCCGCTCGCCTTGCCGCTGCCCTCCTCCGCCTGGCCGCGGTCTCGGGAGAATCCACGACCGGCTCGGTTCACATCCGGCTTTCCCAGGAAGAGCTCGCCCAACTGATCGGTGTGTCACGCAACTCCGTGGTTCAGCGTCTCGCGCCTTGGCGCGCCGAAGGGTGGATCCGCTCCGCAACCGGCGGAGGACTGGTGGTCGAGGACCTCGGAAGGTTGCGTCGGATCGCCGAAAGCCGGTGAGGCGCCCAGCAGGCCGGTGAGACCCAGGTCATCCGTAGAGTGCCCAATTCTGGGCAGCACGGGGTCTGTCAGGCGCGCATCATCGTCACCTGACAGCCACCGCAGGCGTCACCGCCGGAAGGACGTGTACGTATGGCAGCCCGAATTGACGGCGATGTAAGGGATATTCCCGACTACCAGGCCCTCGTCGTGTTCGACATGAAGGGGTACAGCAAGGTTCCGTCCCCCTACATGGAGACCACTCGGGACGAACTCGACAACATGCTGGCCACAGCCTTCGTGGAAAGCGGCCTGGGAGAAGAATGGAAGCACTGCGCATACTGGAACGACCGGGGTGACGGCTGCATTCTGGCGATGCCGGTCCGTCGGATGTGGCGACTCGTCGAGCCGTTGCCGGAAATTCTCGACAGCGTACTCGCCCGATACGATCGGGAACGGTTCGCCTCTGTGCCGGAGATCAGGGTCCGGATGAGCGTGCACCTCGGTCCGGTGTCCGAGAAGTACCGGGGCGATCCGATCAACGACGCCTGCCGACTGATCGACAGCGATGCGGCCCGTGACGCGGTGGCGAAGGCCGAGCAACTCGGCTCCTACGTCGCCTTGGTGATCTCCGAAGCGGTATTCCAGGCCGTCGTACGTGCGGGGCGGACGACCCGGCTGACCGAGCTCGACTTCCTTTCCACGCGTGCGGAAGTCAAGGACAAATACTCCGAACCCGCCTGGGTGCATGTGCCCCGGCGCAGCCTGTCCGCGTTCGACGCCCCGGCAACATCAGGCGCGCAGCCGACGCAGGAAGCCACCGGCACGCCGGGCGTGCCACCCGCTGCGCCGGCCCCTCGTACCAACACCATCGACACCGTGAACAACTACTTCGACGCGCCCCAGGGGCCGTTGACCTTCACGCAGGACTTCCGGCGTACCGACCTGTGAGTGACCGAGACCCCGCTCTGCGTTCCGAGGAGGACCATTGAACATGAACGAGCCAGTGACCAATGGCGCTGAGCATGAGAGTTCCGCAGCAGGCAGTGCCCCGTCCCCCGACGAGACGGGGAACGCGCCCGGGCTGCCCGTGCCACCGCAGCCGGCCGCCCCTACGCGACCGGAAGCCGAGCCGGAGATGCCGGACGACGCGAGGACGGGAAGTACGCCCACGCGCTTGACCGTGGCCCACAGCCCCGAGGGTGCAGCGGGTAGGGAGCCTTGGCGGACATCGCACCAGGAACCGCGTGAGGAAGTGACCGATCCGGTGGGCCCAGGGCAGCAACCGCAGTTGCCCGAGACGCAGCAGTATGTGCCGATCGCCACCCTCACCCACCCCGGGCACCTCCCCCCGATCGGCTCCGTTGCCAACCTGATCGCGGGCCCCACGGGCCCTGTGAACATCCAGCAGACCCATGAGGTCCGTACTGCGGATCTGCTGGAAACCGTGGTTGTCTCCCGTGAGCGGGTCCTCACCGATGCTTCCTATGTGGAGGCGGGGGAGTGGCGGGAGGCCCGACGGCGCGGGGCGAAGGCGCTCGGTGCGGCATCCGTTGTTTTCATCGTGGTGCCGCGCCGGTACGGAGCAACGACGTTCTCCCTGCGGCTGCTCGCAGAGGAGACCGACCCGGCGGCGACCCTGCAGGTGGTTGAGTCGAGCTGGGACCGTCCGCTGGTGAGCAGGCTCCCTGTCCAGGCCGATGCCGCATACCTGCTCGACTTTCAGGATCCGGAGCGGGACCGCATCGACGGCGCGTTCCTGACCGGCCTTGGCAAACACGCGCACAAGCTGAGCAAGGTCGGATCACACCTCGTCATCACCATCACGCCCGAACTCTGGTCCTCTGTTGCAGGCCAGTTGCCCGTTGGCCTTGAGGTGGTGCGGCTGAGCGGCCACCCGAGGGCCGACCAGGTGGTGCAGCGGCACGTGACGGCCCGCGGGCGTGCGGACCTGATGCGCTACCTGAACGACCCGCAGGTGCAGGACGGCATCACCGGCTGGAACCCGGCCCGTGCCGTATGGCTCGTCGATGAGATGATCGCCCTTGCCGAAGCGGACGCCAGGGCCACCGCGGAGGAGGGAGCCGACCCCACGCAGCGCGAGGGCCACCTGCTCGCGGCTGCCCGTGAGCTGGCCGAGGGCTGGGCCAATGTCCTGAACGTACGCTTCTCCGATCGTGGCCAGGGGGCCACGAGGGCATCGGAGGCGGACCACCAGCGCGCCGAACCGCTCGATATCGACGATCGCTGTCTGTCCCTCGCCCTCGCCGTGCGGGGCTCCGGGCCCGTCACACAGATCCAGGAAGACGCCGAGCGCCTGGTCAGTCTGCTCGCCGACGGGAACGCGCCGAGTGGTGGGAAGAACGGTGACCGGAAGGGGAACACGGACCTCAGGACGATCCTCGGTGGTGTGGGGCTACGCACCCGTTTTCAAGGCATCGGGGCGAGGGTCCGCTTCGGCGATGCGGAGTTCGTCTCACCCAAGTACGGTGACGCTCTCCTGGCCTATGTCTGGGACCAGTATCACCCGCTCCACGAGCGGCTCGTCGGCTGGATGATGTCCTGCGGAGGCCCGGACGGAAGCCCGGCTCACGACGACTCGGCCGTACGGGCGCTTCTGGGGGTCCTCACCTATCACCAGGACGACTCACAACTCGCGGAGATTCGTAAGCAGGGCGCGGCCCAGGGAAAGCGTGCGGTCGCCGCCGCAGTCCTGGCGGGAGCGGCACGGGACGAGCATCTCGGCCGACGGGCCCGGCAACTGCTGTACTCCTGGGCCGATCACCACACGGATACGCAGCGACTGGTGGTCGCCGTGTGCCGCGAACTCATCAGCGATCAGCCCTTGCCCGCACTGACGAGGCTGCGTCGGGTGGCGGACAACATCGGTGACGGAGAAGAAGCACGCAAGGTTACGGCCGAAGTCCTCTGCGCTTTCCGGGAAGTCGCCTGCAACGCAGAATTGACCGAGTGGTTCGCCACGACGGTCGCTGCTTGGCAGAAGCAGGCAGGAGAGGAAAGCTCACACGCCGTGAGCTTGGGGACGCTGGCCCTGATGTCCGTTGATGCGGAGGGCCGTCCCTGGCTCCTGACCACTCCCTCGCCCGCGCTTGACGTGGCCCTCGCGCTGCGCGGGCTCTTCGTCGACCTCGACCGCAATGCGGGGGTGATCGAGGAAATCGCCCGTTGGACCCGGGCCGATAGCGGCGCGATGAGGGAACAGGTCCTCACCCTGGTCCAGGAGGCCGTCACCCAGAGGGTCGGGTTCCGGGCGCTGGCCAGGCTGATCGATGAATTGAACAGGGACCGTACAGCCGACGGCCGCGGCACCGGAAACCGGATGGCGGACATCCTCGGGGACGACCCGGATCTCGGGGGCTTCGGCCTGGGGGAGCCGCCGGCGTGATATTCCGGTTCCGGCGCCCGCCCGCGTTCACCGAGATCACCTTCACCGAGCCGAGATCCCTGCGCAGCGGCACCCCCGGTGTCTGCTTCACGGCGGTGTTCTCCGCACAATGGTCTCTGGGCGGCGAGGAGCATCACACTCCCGAGGCTTTGGTGATCAACGAACTGGTCCGGCTTGCCGGCTCGATCACCGAGGACTGGGAGGCGCTCGATGCGCGGGGCGCCGAGGACGCGCTCAACGCGGCTCTCGGCAGGGCCGCTCCGATACCGGATCTACCAGGGTCGAAGCTCTCCGCGCGGGTGCGTCTGACGCTGAGCGCCCAGGCCCGGTGCGACGCCGAACAGTACCGGGCGGACAGAAACAGGGTGGCCCGGCTGCGGTACCTCAAAAGCCAGCTTTACAGCGATCCGGAGATGGTGCTCCTGGATCACCTGGAGAGACACCCCCAGGACGTGACAACGGTTGATATCAAGGATTATCAACGTCTGTCCCGGAGCCTGCGGGTGGGAGGGCAATGGTGGTACCCGCTGCTGGACTGCCTGGAAACGCTCACGGCCGAGGCACCCACACGGCACGGAGATCTCCTGGCGATGAAGTTGTTGTTGCGGGCTTTCAAGGACACAATCCCTGAGCTCATCGAGAAGAACGACCTCCAGGAACTGGTCGACCTCTTGCTGAAGGAATCCGGAACCGAGTGGGCCGCGACGCCCGTGGGAACGGCGCTCGCAGGGACGACGGTGGTGACCGAGCGCCACGAATCCTGAGCCGCAGTCCGGCAGGATGTCGTGCTGTCGGCATGGCGGACACGGTCGGCTCATGTGCGCTTCGCCAGTGCTCGATTCGCCGTGGCCAACCCCGAACGGGACGTCCGGTTGAGCCTCCTCGGCCGGCGGCGCGCCCCGCGCGCACCGTCGCGCACACCCCCGCACACCGCCACCGGCGCGGGTTCGGACACTTCCGGCCGCGGTGCTCGCCGAGGGATGTCGTGGCGCGGGTGGCGTGCCAAGCTGGGGGCCGGAGCGGGTTGGAGGCCATTATGGGTGCTCGGCACTGGCTCACTGCGTCGTTACCGCCGCTTGTCGCAGCTCAGGACGGGTGACCCGTGTCGGCCCGGGCCCGCTCGGTGGTGGGGGAACGGTGGTTGGCCCGCACGTCGTTGCTGACGGCCGCGGCGGCTGTGGTGGTGCTTCTCGTGTTCGCGGGGCTGCGGGCCGCGACGTTGCTCGGGGCGGGGGCCGGTGGGCTGGTGGTGACGGCGGCCGGGGTGTGGTGGGCGCTCACCCACCGCGGCGCTTGGCGGGTGCTCGCCCTGGTGCTGGCCGTCGCGGCGCCGGTTCTGGTGCTGGTGCACTACATCCGCAACCACGTGACGTGGATCTTCGTGCTGTCCGCCGTACTGTGGCTGGCCGCCGTCGCCGCCGGGCGGTCCGCCCTGGTGCGTGTCGACCGGCCCGCGGCGATGCCCGAGTCGCCGGCCGCTCCGCCCCGGCAGCCCTTCCTGATCATGAATCCGCGCTCCGGCGGCGGCAAGGTGGGGCGGTTCGGGCTGCGCGAGAAGGCCGAGGCACTGGGGGCGGACGTGGTGCTCCTGGAGGGCCCGGAGACGGTGGACGTGGCGGGACTGGCGCAGGAGGCCGTGGGCAAGGGGGCCGATCTGCTGGGGGCGGCCGGCGGTGACGGCACGCAGGCCCTCGTCGCCGAGGTCGCCGCCGCGCACGGCGTACCGCTGCTCGTCATCCCGGCCGGTACGCGCAATCACTTCGCCCTCGACCTGGGGCTGGACCGCGACGACCCCGCCAAGGCGCTCGACGCGCTGCGGGACGGTGTGGAACTGCACATCGACCTCGGCCGCGCGGGCGGCCGTCCCTTCGTCAACAACGTGTCTTTCGGGGCCTATGCCGAGGTGGTGCAGAGCCCCGCCTACCGTGACGGGAAGGCCCGGACCATCGTGGATCTGCTTCCGGACTACCTGGCAGGGCACCAGGGCGCGCGGCTGACCGCGCGGGTGGGAGACGTCGCCATGGCCGGGCCGCAGGCCGTGCTGGTGAGCAACAACCCTTATGGGATGGGGGACATCACCGGCCTGGGCCGCCGTCCGTATCTGAACGGCGGCGTCCTCGGCGTGATCGGTGTGAAGGTGGCGGGCGCGGCGCAGGCCGCCGGTCTGCTGCGCGGGGGGCGCTCCGCCGGACTGACCCGGGCCGCGGGGACCACCGTGACCGTCGACGCCGACCAGCCGCGGATACCGGTCGGCATCGACGGTGAGGCGCTGACCCTGCCCGTCCCCGTCCGCTGTGAGGTACGGCCGCTGGCGCTGCGCGTACGCGTGCCCCGGGAGCGTCCGGGCGTCCCGCGGCCCCGGCCGCCGCTGGACTGGAGGCGGATCTCCCGGCTCGCCCTGTGGCCGCGCCGGTCGCGCCGCGGCGCCCGGTAGCCCGGCATGACCGCGTCGGCGCTGCGGCGGCTGTTGCTGCTGCGGCACGCCAAAGCGGCCCGTCCGCAGGGGACCGCCGACCAGGACCGGCCGCTCTCCCCGCGTGGACGGCGCGACGCGTCGGCCGCCGGGCGGCTGCTGGCCGAGTCGGACTGGCTGCCCGACCTGGTGGCGTGCTCCACGGCCCGCCGCACCAGGCAGACGTGGGAGCTGGCCGCGAGGGAGCTGGCGGGCCTGCCGCCGGTCCGGTACGAGCCGCGGCTCTACCACGGGCCCGTTCTGGACCTGCTGGCGGTCGTGCGGGAAGTGCCCCTGCACGTCGGCACGTTGTTGCTGGTCGGGCATAACCCGGGGCTGCGGGACGCGATCCTGGAGGCGGCCGGGGACGGCGTCGGCACCGCGCTCCGACAGGTCCGTAACAAGTTCCCGACCGCCGCGATCGCCTTGCTGACCTGGCGCGGTACGTGGGATCAACTCGACCCCGGCGGCGCCCTCCTGACGGAGGTGGTCGTGGCGCGTGATGCCCGTGGGGACGACGGGTGACGCCGGTGCGGAACCGCCCCGTTCCGTACTCCTCCCGGAGGTGCGGAGTCCGCCGTACGGTGAGACCCACGCGGAATTGACGCCGCGTGCGCGCTTCGTGGTCGTCGCCCCGGACCCCGGCGGCTCTGTCACCCATGACATGTGCAGGGACGGACCGGTGTGAACAGTGATGCGCCATGTGCCGGCGGGGCCTGTCGCCGCCGCCGAGTCGGCAGGCGGGGGGCGAGGCGCGGCCGGCCTTCGGCATCGTCACGGCGTGACCTCGCGGGCACCGGCGCCCCCGCGCCACCGCCCGCACCGTTTCCGGTAGTCGAGCGCAACACGCTGATGAAAGGCCGGCCGCCGATGACCGACGTGAGAGCCGGACGTATCGAGTCGTTCATCAAACCTCTGCGTGTCGTCCCCGGAGGGCAGGTGAACCTGGCCGAGGACTTCGCGCCGGGGCACGGTGTGGGGGTCGCGAAGAAGGCCGACGGCGTCGAACTGCTCCAGCTGGGAATCGAGTTGCTGGACGAGTACCAGCGGCGGCTGGCCGCCGAGCAGACCAGGGGAGTCCTCGTCTGCCTCCAGGCGCTGGACGCGGGCGGCAAGGACGGCACCATCCGGCACGTGATGAGCGGCATGAGCCCGCAGGGCGTACGGGTGGCGAACTTCAAGGTGCCGTCCGCCGAGGAACTCGACCACGACTACCTCTGGCGCTACGCGCGCCGGCTGCCCCGGCGCGGCGAGATCGTCATCTTCAACCGTTCCCACTACGAAGAGGTGCTCGTGGTGCGCGTGCACCCGGAGAACCTCGCCCGGCAGCGGCTCCCCGGCCCGGCCGAGGACAGCGGCGTATGGAAGCGGCGCTACCGGGAGATCAACGCCTGGGAACGGTATCTGAGCGACAACGGGTTCACCATCGTCAAGCTGTTCCTGAACCTGTCCAAGGAGGAACAGCGGACGCGGTTCCTCCGGCGGATCGACGTACCGGAGCGCAACTGGAAGTTCTCGGCGGCCGACGTGCGCGAACGCGCGTACTGGGACGACTACCAGCGGGCCTTCTCCCACATGCTCAACGCCACCAGCACCCGGTGGGCTCCCTGGTACGTCGTCCCGGCCGACCACAAGTGGCGCGCCCGGCTCTGCGCGGCCGCCGTGCTCGCGCACGCCCTGATCGACATCGATCCGCGGTACCCGCAGACGAGCGCACCGGCCCGCCGCGACCTCGCCAAGGCCAAGAAGGACCTGGAGAAGGAGGCGCCCCGGGGCGCGCCGGCCGATCCCTACGAGGCGTCGCTCGCCGACAGGAACCGCAAGCGGACCAAGAAGGGCGGGCAGGGGAAACGGAAGCAGGGTTCGGTCCAGTCCTGAACGGATCGGAGGCGGACACGATGACCGCGGAGACGGATGCCCGCAACAGCCCGGCAGCGGCGGCCGACTGCTGGTACGCGCGCTCGCCGGAGGAGGTCGCCGCGGCTTTCGCGGTGGACCCGGCCACCGGACTGTCCGCGGCGCGCGCGGCCGAGTCGCTCCGCCAGGACGGCCCGAACGCGCTGCCCGAGGAGGAGCCCGAGCCGGGCTGGCGCCGCTACCTGGCCCAGTACCGCAGCTACATGCAGGTGATCCTGGTGGCCGCCGCGGTGGTGTCGCTGCTCGTCAAGGAGTGGGGTACCGCCGGGCTGCTGCTGGCCCTCACGGTCCTGAACGCCGTGATCGGCATGCGGCAGGCGGGCAAGGCCGAGAGCGCCATGAACGCCCTCAAGTCGATGATGAAGGCGTCCGCCAGGGTGCGCCGGGACGGGCGGGAGGCCGAGATCCCGGCGGAGGAGGTGGTGACGGGCGATGTGGTGCTCGTCTCCGCCGGGGACGAGGTGCCGGCGGACGGCCGTATCATCGCGGCGAGCGCCCTGCAGATCGACGAGTCGGCGCTGACGGGGGAGAGCGCGCCCGTGGCCAAGGAGGCCCGGACGCTCACCGGCGAACGGGTGGGGCCCGCGGACCGCTCGAACATGGCGTTCATGAACACCCCCGTCACCCACGGCAGCGGCACCCTCGTCATCACGGCCACCGGCACCGGGACCGAGATCGGCACCATCTCCGGAATGCTCTTTGCCACGCCCAGGGAAGCCTCGCCGCTGACCAAGGAGCTGGACCGGCTCACCCTGTGGATCGCGGCGGCGGCAGGCCTGACGATGATCGCGATGTTCGTCCTGGGGCGCAGCCGGGGCGAGGCCTGGGACGTGCTGTTCGTGAGCGCCGTGGCGCTGGCCATCGCCGCCATCCCCGAGGCGCTGCCCACGGTGACGCAGACGATCCTGTCGATCGGCGCCGTCGACCTCGCCAAGGACAACGCGATCGTCAAGGACCTGCCCTCGGTGGAGACCCTGGGCTTCACCTCGGCCGTCAACTCCGACAAGACCGGCACGCTCACCATGAACCAGATGACCGCCGTCGAGGTGGTGTCGCCGACGGACCGGTACACGGTCTCCGGGACCGGGTACGGCCTGGAGGGCAAGGTCCACCACGCGGCGGGCAGTTCGGACAGCATCGAGCAGGCGATCCTGCCGTACCTGGTCGCCGGGGACGCGACGCTCGTGGACGGCAAGGTGGTCGGCGATCCCACCGAGGGCGCGCTCGTGGTGCTCTGCCACAAGGCCGGACTGGACATCGACGCCACCCGGGAGCGGCTGCCCCGGCTGGCGACCCTGCCGTTCGACCCGACGTACAAGCTGATGGCCACGTTCAACTCGGCCACCGACGCCTCCGGGCAGCCGGTCGTACGGTGCTTCGTGAAGGGCGCGGCGCCCGCCGTGATGTCCCACGCGGCCTCGGCGCTCGCCGACGGCGTCGGCATTCCCTGGGACGACGACCTGCGCGAGCGGGCGCAGTCCCACGTGGAACGGATGGAGGGCCAGGGCCACCGCGTGATGGCCGCCGCGGTCCGTGACCTGGACCCGGCCGCGTTCGATCCGGCCGGGGACCTCCTCGGATACGTCACCCGGCTGCGGATGACGAGCCTGGTGGGCATGGTCGACCCGCCGCGCAAGGAGTCCCGGGACGCGGTCGCGGCCGCGCAGGCCGCCCGGATACGGGTGCGAATGGTGACCGGGGACGACGTCATCACCGGTGCGGCCATCGCCCGGCAGCTCGGCATCGAGGGCGAGGCCCTCCTCGGCGCCGATTTCGCCGAGCTGCCGGAGTCCGACCGGCTGGCCAGGATCGACGACATCGGGGTGCTCGGCCGGGTCGCTCCCGAGCACAAGGTGCTGCTCGCCGAGACCATGAAGAAGAAGGGCGACGTGGTGGCCATGACCGGGGACGGCGTCAACGACGCCCCGGCCATCAAGGCGGCCGACATCGGCATCGCGATGGGCTCCGGAACGGAAGTGGCCAAGAACGCGGGCCGGATGATCCTGTCCGACGACAACTTCTCCACCATCGTCTTCGCCGTCGAACAGGGCCGGAAGATCTACGACAACCTCACCAAATACATCCGCTTCGTCCTGGTGCTGCTGGTCGTGTTCGTCCTGACGTTCCTCGGCGCCGCGCTGTTCGACATCGCCGACGGCGAGCCGTTCACCGCGCCCCAGGTGCTGTGGATCCACTTCTTCGTCAACGCCGCCTTCGGCTTCGCCCTCGGCTTCGACCGGGAGAGCCCGGGACTGATGACCCGCAGGCCCCGGCCCCGCGGCGAGCCCGTGCTGACCACGGGCGTGCTGGTCACCGTCGGACTGTCCGGGCTCGCCGTCGGCATCGGCCTGCTCTGCATGATCCAGCTCGGCGGGGCGCTGTTCGACAGCGAACGGATCGGCAACTCCATGGCGTTCACGTCCTTCGCCCTGTGCCTGATCGTGGCCGCGCTCGAATGCCGCAGCGAGACCGGTACGGCGCTGACGACCGCCAGTTTCGACAGCAAGTACATGAACCGGGCGATGCTCGGCGAGTTCGTCCTCGCCGTCCTGGTCACGCAGATGGACGTCTTCAACCGGCTGCTGGGCACCACCCACCTCGACCTGCGGCAGTTCGGGTGGGCGCTGGTGCCCGCCGTCGCCCTGCTGGCCCTGTGGGAGACCGGGAAGCTCGTCGCGCGCAGGCGCGGACATGTCACGTGACGGTGACCGTCGGCGGCCGAGAGCCGTGGCCGCCGTACGGAGCGCCGTACCCGGGCTCGACGTGCTCTCGTCCTACCGGCGCGGATGGCTCGCCAAGGACCTGGTCGCCGGAGTCGTCCTGACGACGCTGCTGGTACCGCAGGGCATGGCGTACGCGGAGCTGGCCGGACTGCCGCCGATCACCGGCCTGTACACCTCGATCCTGTGCCTGCTCGGCTATGCGGTGTGCGGGCCGTCCCGCATCCTGGTCCTGGGGCCGGACTCCTCGCTCGGCCCGATGATCGCCGCCACCGTCCTGCCGCTCGTCGCGGCGGGCGGGGACCCCGAACGGGCGGTCGCGCTCGCGTCGATGCTGGCGCTCATGGTCGGCGCCGTCATGGCCCTGGCGTCCGTGGCGAAGCTCGGCTTCGTCGCCGACCTGATCTCCAAGCCGACCATGATCGGCTATATGAACGGGCTGGCCCTGACCATCCTGATCGGACAGCTGCCGAAGCTGCTGGGGTTCGGTGTCGACGCCGACGGCCTGATCGACGAGGCCGCCGGGTTCGTCGGCGCACTGGCCGACGGCGAGGCGGTCCCGGCGGCGGCGACCGTCGGCTGCGTCGGCGTGGCGCTCGTACTGGTGCTGCAACGGTGGCTGCCGAAGGTCCCGGCGATCCTCGTCATGGTGGTCCTGGCGATCGCCGCGACGACGCTCCTCGATCTGGACGAGCACGGCGTCGACACGGTCGGCGTGCTCCCCGAGGGCTTCCCGCCCCTCACGATCCCCGAGGTCCGGGCGAGCGACCTCGGGCTGCTGTTCGCCGGCGCGCTGGGCATCGCCCTGGTGTCCCTGGCCGACACGATCTCCACGGCCTCGGCCTTCGCGGCCCGCACCGGCCAGGAGGTCCGGGGGAACCAGGAGATGGCGGGCATCGGCGTGGCGAACCTGGCCGCGGGCCTGTTCCAGGGCTTCCCGGTCAGTACGAGCGGATCGCGCACGGCCGTCGCGGAGCGCGCCGGGGCCCGGACCCAGCTCACCGGCCTCGTCGGCGCCGCCCTGATCACCCTCATGATCGTGCTGCTGCCGGGCCTCCTGCGCGACCTCCCGCAGCCCGCGCTGGCCGCCGTCGTCATCACCGCGTCCCTGTCACTGATCGACATCCCGGGAACCGTACGGCTGTGGCGGCAGCGCCGGGCGGAGTGCCTGCTGTCGCTCGCCGCCTTCTTCGGCGTGGCGCTGCTCGGCGTGCTGCCCGGCATCGCGATCGCCGTCGGCCTGTCCATCCTCAACGTGTTCCGCCGGGCGTGGTGGCCCCACGAAACCGAACTGGGCCGGGTCGCCGGGCTGGAGGGCTTCCACGACATCCACACCCACCCCGACGCCGACCACCTGCCCGGCCTGGTCCTCTACCGGTTCGACGCCCCGCTGTTCTTCGCCAACGCCAGGACCTTCCGCGACGCGGTGCGCCGCCTCGCGCGGCACGACCCGCCGCCCGCCTGGATCGTGATCGCGGCCGAGCCGGTGACGGACGTGGACACCACCGCCTCCGACATCCTCGAAGAACTCGACGAGGCCCTCGAAGCCCGGGGCATCCGCCTGGTGTTCGCCGAGCTCAAGACCCCGGTCCGAATCAAGCTCGAACGCTACGGCCTCACCCACCCCCTCGACCCGGCCCACTCCTTCCCCACCGTGGAGGCCGCCGTCGCCGCCTTCCGCGAGCACACCGGCGCGCGGTGGACGGTGCGGGGCGGCCCGGAGGGGAGCGAGCGGGAGCCGGGCGGGCCGGCTCGGTCTCCGGGGTGACCCGGCTGCCCGGAGGCGAAGGCCCGCCGGGCGAACCAGGCGCGTCCCCCGGCCCGTCTCAGCCCCGGCTGGCCTTCGCCTCCGGGCGCCCGGCCCGCTGGGGCCTGGGGTCGGGGCGTCCGGCCACGGGGACGTCCAGGGGGCGGGCGAGGCCGGAGATGCCCTCGTCGAGGCGCTGGAGGTGGCGCAGGACGCGGTAGGTCACCGTGCCGGGGTGCGGGGCGCCGGAGCCGTCGGACTCCAGGAGGGAGACGATGGTGGCGCCGGAGCTGACCTTCGCGTCGGTCTTGTCGCCGCGTACGTGGGCGGTGATGGTCTCGATGTTGTGGGCGATGCGCTGTCCGACGCGTTGCAGGCGGGGGTCGGCGGCGATGGTCTTGCTGTACGGGACGAGTTCGGCGGTGGCCGCCAGGGAGCGGGCGTGGTACGCGCTGGTCTCCAGGAGGGCGACCAGGTAGCGGACGGTCTGGCGGCGGACGCGGAGCGGGCTGATCGGGTGGGTCAGCGGGCGGGTGGAGGCGCGCAGTTCGTCCAGGGCGGTGTCCAGGTCGCGGGACAGGCCCAGCAGGTCGGTGGCGGGGCCGCCGCTGAGCTGGTCGACGGAGGCCGCCACGACGTCGTCGAGCTTGGTCAGGACCGTGCCGAGGAGGTCGTCGGTGCGCCGGTCGGTGTGGACGGGCAGCACGAGGACGGCGGCGATGATGCCGCAGGCGGCGCCGAGGGCGGTCTCCTCGATGCGCAGGACGAGGACGTCGAGACTGTAGGTGTTCAGAAGGGTGTAGAGCAGGCCGAGCATCGCCGTGACGAAGAAGGACATCAGGGCGTAGGAGAGCGGCGCCGTGAAGAACATGGCGAAGACGAAGAGGAGGATCAGCGCGAACGCCGTCCAGGTGTGGTTGCCGACCAGGCCCGCGAGCGCGACACCGGCGACGACGCCGAGGACCGTACCGAGCAGCCGACGGTAGCCCTTGATGATGATCTCGCCCGTGGAGGCGGTGTTGAGGAAGACGACCCAGCAGGTCAGCACGGCCCAGTACCAGCGCTGGGCGGAGAGGAACTCGCCGCCGACGATGGCGAGGGTGGAGCCCACCGCGATCTGGAACGCCGCCCGGGTGGTGGGACGCCGCAAGCCCGCGCGCTCGTCCTCGGCCGGCTCCTCGCCACCGCCGAGCGCGATGTCCTCGGCGTCGAACTCCTCGCGGGAGCGGGTCGTCGCGGGCGTGTCGTCGGACTCGTCCTGCGGCCCGTCCAGCGCGAGCCGCAGGCCCAGTACGGAGCGGGCGGCCTCGCCGATGCCGCGGAAGACGTCCTGGACGGCGATCGAGGCGCGCGGCAGGTTGTCCTCGTCGCGGTAGCCGAGCAGCCGGTTGCGTACGTGGGCGACCGCCGTGCCCGGGTGGTCGGACGCCGGCCGGGAGACCAGCAGGTGCAGGGCGTTCAGGTCGCGGCGCAGGGTGACGGTCGCGGCGTCCTCGGCCGGCATCTCGTTCTCCGCGGTCGGCAGGGGCGCCCGCGGCAGGTGGAGGGTGAGGGTGTCGGCCCGCTCGGCGGTGCGGGCGTTGAGCAGCAGGACGCCCAGCCGTTCGGTGGCGATCTCGGCGTCCGCGACCCGGCGTTGCAGGAGCGCGGCGGTGGCCGGGTCGCGGGTGCCGTCCTCCAGCCGTCCCTGGATCATCAGGGCCGACTCGTGCAGCCGGGCGGTGTGCCGCCGCAGGTCGTCGAGGACCTTGTCGAGCTGGTCGGGACGGGCGTCCAGCAGCTCGATGTGGGTGGCGACCAGCTGCGCGACCCGTGCCCGGAAGGCGCCGCGCAGCCATTGCAGGATGCGCTGCGGCGTCTCCGGTACGACGGTGAAGCGGACGACGGCGCTGCACGCGAAGGCGATGGTCAGGGTCAGTGCCAGGACGGGCAGGGCGGACACGGTCGCGCCGACGAACAGGGAGACGAAGTAGGTCTGGAAGCCGATCAGGCCGAGGGCGGTGCCGCGGTCGCCGAACCGGCGGCAGTAGACGGCGCCGAAGATGAGGGCGACGAAGAAGATGTCACCCGCGATCACCTGGCTGTGCAGCAGGGCGCCGAGAAAGACCGCGGCGAGCGCCACGGGCAGGCCGAGCGCCAGGGTGACCGCCTGGCCGCGTACCTGCTTCTCCTTGATGGCGAAGGTGGCGACCATCGCCGTCATGGCACCCGCGACCAGGTGGGTGACGTCGGTGCCGAGGACGGCGAGGACGACGAGGGTCAGCGCGATGGCCGCCACCGTCCGCAGTCCCGCCATCAGCCGCAGCAGTCCCGGGTCGGATGCCGCGAATCGGTCCCACACGCCGGTCAGGCCCCGTCGTATCACTGCCCCCACGCTGTCGTACTCTCCCGTCCCTGCCGTGAACTGCCAACGCTTCAGCATCCCATGGCCGGTAATTGCCGGGCGGCCGCTGCCGGTGGGAGCCGGGTGTTTGTGGCGGGGTTGTGACGATCCCCGGAAAAGCGCCGGCAGCGTGCCGGGATACGGTGAAGATCCCTGCGAAGGTAAGAGGAGAGGCAGATGAGCTCGTCCCCGGTCGCCGCTGAGGCGTATTCGAGTTTTCGCGCGCAATGGGAAGCCGGTGGGGCCGGTGCGGGGGACGGCGCCCCGGCGGGCGGGGACGGGGCGGGCGCGCCCGCGTGGCCGGCGCAGCTGGCCGCGGCGCTGTGCGACGGTCAGGACGCCGGGGCCGCGGAGGCCTGGGCGCGGCGGGTGCACGGGGAGCTGGAGCGCCTCGGGGGGCGGGTGCCGCTGGGCGCGGTGCACGACTGGCAGGTGCGTACGGTGCTGCCGATGCTGGTGGCGGCGAGCGCGCGGCGGGGCGGTACGGGCGCGGAATGGTCAGCCGTACGGTCGTTGCACGAGCGGGCTTCGGCGGGGGAGCGGATCACGGAAAGCGAGTGGGCCGCGGCGCTGGAGCCGGCGCTGAAGGAGATTTACCGGCTCGCTTATGCCTACGCCGACGCCTTCGCCACGGCGGCGGCCAATGCCCGCGCTTATGCGACGGCCAATGATTACGGCGAGGAGAAGACTGCCGAGTTCGCCGAGTATTACGCGAAGCTCAACACCGGTGCGAATGCCCGGTCGTTCGCGGAGGCCCATGCGCTCGCGAATTCACGCGCGGTGGCGGCGGCGTACGCGGAGGAGGACGCGCGGGCCTTCGCCGAGGCGTACCCCGGCGCGTACGTCCACGCCTGCGCCCTTGCCGAGGCCAACCGGGAGACGGCCGACGGGCAGGAGGACGAGCGGCGCCGGGCCGCCTACGGGCGGCTCGCGGACGGGCTGGCGGACAGCCTGGCCAGGACGGAAGCGGCCTGAGCCGCAACGGTCCTGCGCCGCACCTCGGCCGGTGCGCACCGCCCCGGGTCCCCGGACCCGGGGCGGTCGCCGTGCGCGTCACGCCTGGGGACGGTGCCCCTTGATGGCGACCCGGCGCCCGTACCGGGTCTGCGGGTAGTAGTCCCACGTCGCGTGGTGCTGGAGGCAGCGGTTGTCCCAGAACACCAGCGTCCCGGGGGTCCAGCGCACCCGGCAGTTCAGCAGCGGTGTCCGGGCGATGTGGTCGAAGAGCATCTCCAGTACGGCCTTGCTCTCGCCGCGCGTGAGCTGCGGGATGTGCGAGGTGTAGGCGCCGTTGACGAACAGCAGCTTGCGGCCCGTGTCGGGGTGGCGGGGCACGACGGGGTGTTCGTTCACGGGGACGACGTAGTCGGCCGGCGGTGTCTGGCCCTGCCAGGGGAGGATGCCGTCGTGTACGGCGGTCAGCCCGTCCAGGAACTCCTTCATGGCGGGCGACAGCAGCTCGTACGCCAGGTGCATGTTGGCGAAGAGGGTGTCGCCGCCGCTGCCGCCCTCCGGCGGGCGGATGATGTGCAGCATCGAGCCGAGCGAGGGCTCGGCGTCGGCGGTGCCGTCGGCGTGCCAGCCGTTGCCGGCCACGGCGCGCGACTCCTTGGTGGTGCTCAGTTCCAGGACGTACGGGTCGGAGTCCTCGGCCGGGGCCGCCACCGGGTGCAGCTCACCGAAGTGGGCGGCCAGCCGCTTGTGGTCCTCGGGCGTCATCGTCTGGTCGCGGAAGACCAGCACGTGGTGGGCGAGGAAGGCGCGCCGCAGCTCGTCCACCTGGCCGTCCGTCAGCTCCTTCGACAGGTCGAGACCGGAGATCTCGGCGCCGGTGAGCGGGGTGATCGGGTCCACCGAGATCGTGTCGTAGACCTCCGGCTTCCGGGTCGTGACGCGTTCGATGGCGTCCAGTGCGTGCTGCTCCATTGCGCCCCTCCTGGGGTGGTACGGGATGGTTCGGGGGAACGGGATGTCACAGGCCCCGGGCCAGCAGGTCGGCCAGGATGAGCCGGCCGAAGGCCAGGTTGCCGTGGATGACGTCGTTGGGTTCGCAGAGTTCGGGGCGCTGGCGCCCCGACGCGTCGGTGACGCGGTCGCGCAGGTCCACGACCTCGACGCCGAGCGCGGTGACGGCGCGCCGTACGGACTCCTGCGCGGCCATGAAGACGTCCGGGTCGGACAGGCCCGGCACCCGCTGCGGCGGCATCACGGCCAGCACCCGCAGGCCCAGACCGCGCGCGTGCTCGTAGAAGGCGAGGGCGTCGCGGACCGTGGCGCGTACGAGGTCGTCGAAGAGCCGGCTCGCCAGGAAGCCCGGGGCGAAGCCGCCGCCGACCCGGTAGATCTGCCAGTTCTCGGTGGTCGCGACGAAGTGGGCGCTGAAGCCGAAGGTGCACACCAGCGGGACGGTGAGCTCGCCCAGGCCGGAGATGCCCAGTTCGTCCAGGAAGCGGCGGTAGTACGTGTCCGCCTCGGGCTTGCGGAAGGCGACGTCGGTGCCGCGCAGGTCGAAGAAGCCCGCGTTGAAGTCGCGTCCCGCGCCGACCGGGCCACCGCTGAACGCGATGCCGGCGGCCTTCGCCGCCCGCCCGACGGGCCCGGCGTGCGAGTCGCCGAGCAGCAGGAACCTGGCGGGGGACGCCGTCGCGGGCTCAGGCCTGGTTGTAGTAGTCGAGTACGGCGTCGTCACACCAGAAGTCCTCTCCGGTCGTGGTGGGCTGGGCAGGAACGGCGGGCGGCTGCGCGTCCGGGACCTGTGCGAGCGCGTCGAAGAACTGCCGCATGACGAAGGCGACGCCGTCCGGAGTGACGGTGCGCAGGTTCGGCTCGAAGAACTTCGCCTTGAAGGGGAAGCCGGTGACGATCTCGTATGCGGGGAAGTAGTCGACGTCCTCGTGTTCCTGGGCCAGCTGCCCGGCCACGGCACGCAGTACGGACTTCGAGTACGTGGTGGCGGTCAGGGCGTGGCCGCCGGTGGCCGTCGCCGTCAGCGGGACCGGCGAGACGGTGAGCAGTACGCGCAGTCCCGGGTTGGCGGTGCGGGCCAGCCCGATGGCGTGGGACAGGTCGCGGTGGACCTCGGCGAAGGTGAAGTTGTGGAACGCGTACCGCTCGGCGTCGAAGGTGCCCCGTACCGTGCCGGGGCAGACCGGCTGGACGGTGCCGTCGCGGCGGTCCACCCACGCCTCGGTCAGGCCGAGGGTGAAGACGAGGCAGTCCGCCTCTGCCACGGCGCCGCGCAGCGCCGCCAGCGTCCCTTCTCGCGCGGCCCGTACGGCGTCGGCCGAGGCGTGCCCCTCCGGATCGACGGCGGGGCGGAACGGGTCGTACCAGCGGCCGCCCTCGCTCCAGACCTCGTCGGGCGGCGTGGTCTCGCCGTGGGCCCAGGACAGCCACTGCCGCAGCATCGCGGCGGTGTAGATGTTGCCCGTACGGAACGAGAACACCCCGTAGTGGCGGGCCCGCCGCTCCTCCTCGGTCAGCCCCGGCGGGGCGGGTTCGGCGTCCCGCCAGTTCATGCCGCGTTCGAGCAGCGCCCGGCCGATGTGGCGGGCGAAGCAGGAACCGGCGGTGAGGACGACGTCGTCCTGGCCGACGGCGAACTTGGGGGTCCACAGTCCGCCGATGTCCATCGGGTCCGGCTCGGCCACGGCGGAGCGCCAGAACGAGCGCGGCGGCAGGGATTGGTACGGGTTCATGGTCGTGGCCTCGGCTCGGTGGGCGGGCGGTTGCGGGGCGGCGGAGGGGGCGTCCGGAGAAGCGGGGGCGCCCGGAATGCCCCCTCCTGTCGGGTGCGGCATCAGCCGCGCCCGGATTCGGCCGGTGCGGCGGCGTCGACCGCTTCGGCCACCGCCTGTACGTACGGGGACCGGACGATGCCGTAGTGCGTGGTGTCCAGGCTCTGCCAGTCGCGCAGGTCGGGCAGCCGGTCCCGCCACGCGCGCTGCTGCGCCTCCGGCGAGCCCAGGTTCGGCAGCCCCTCGACCGGCCGGCTCGCCAGCCACAGGCGGCTGGGTGTGCCGGCCAGCCGGGGCACTTCGTGGTGCGCCATGCCGGCCACGTTGGCCCGGCAGCAGCGCGCCAGCCGCTCGGCGTACGCCTGCGCCTCCCGGCTCGCCGGCGCGCCCGGGCCGCCCTGCCCCAGCTCGTGGGCGAAGACGGCTTCGAGCTGCGTCTCGTCGTACGCCCTGAAGTGCGGCCCGGCGTCCGGCGGCGGCGGGTCGAGCAGGTGGAGCGCGGTGGCCGGGCGGCCCGCCGCCTCCGCTTCGGCCGCCATCGCCTGCGCCACCCAGGCGCCGAAGGACCAGCCGGCCAGCTGCCGTCGCCACGCGGGGTCCGGGAAGCGGGCCTGGAGGGCGGCGTGGTAGCGGCGGGCGCGTTCGGTCAGCGACCAGGCCGGGAGGCCGGGCAGGCGCAGCGCGGGGTCCGCGATCAGGCACACGGTGAAGCGCGGACCGACTGCCGACACCAGCGCCCGGTAAGCCTGGATGTCACCGCCGACCGGGTGGACCAGGCACAGCAGGTCGTGTCCGGTGCCCTGCTGCCAGACTTCCAGCACCACCGGATCGTCATCGGCCTGCCCGGTGGCCGCGTACGGCCCGTACGGTGCCTCGGCGCCCGGATTCGCGCCCACCTTCTCCAGTACCTCGTTCAGGCTGACCTGGTGGCTGAGCTGGGACAGTTCCAGGTCGACGCCGAAGTGCTCCTCCACCTTGCCGATCAGGTCGAGCATGGTCAGGGAGTCGGCGCCCTGGTCGTAGAGCGACGCGTCCCGGTCCAGCTCGTCCAGGCCCAGCCAGCGGCCGAGCCAGTCGGCGAGTTCGGTGGCGGCCGAGTCGGAGGGGGCCGGGGCGGGTTCCGCGGCGGCGTGCGCCGGGGCCTCGTAGAAGGCGCGGGCCTCCTGGAGGGGTGTCGTGGAGACCAGCAGGTGCGGAAGCTGGAGCCGCAGGGCGCGGGCGAAGAGTTCCTGGCCTTCCTTGACCGCCAGGCCGACGGCGAGGTGGGCCTGGTGGCGGGCGTCCGTCCGCAAGGCGTCCCGCGCCATGCCGACCTCGCTCCAGATGTCCCAGTCGATGCCGATGCGCAGGGTCGTCTCGGCGGCGTCGGTCCGGTGGCGGGCGAAGCCGTCCAGCAGGCCGTTGGCGGCGGCGTAGTCGAACTGGCCGATGCCGCCGAACAGCGCCGCCATCGACGAGCAGTACGCGGCGAAGGCCGGCCGGTGACGTTCGATCAGCCGCTCCACCAGGAGAGCGCCGTGCAGCTTGGCGGCCATGGCCTGCCGCATCGCCGCGGCGTCGCGCCGGGTGACCAGGCCGCCCGCCGCCGTGCCGGCCGCGTGCACGACACCGTCGATCCGGTGGGCGACGCCGTCGAGCCGGGCGAGGACCGTGTCCGGTGCCGTCGTGGCGAGATCGGCCTCGACCAGGTCGACGCGGTCCGCCCACGGCGTCAGCTCGGCGGGCAGACGCGGCTGCCGGGACAGCAGGATCACCCGGCCGTCGGACTGCGCCAGCAGCCAGGCCGCGATGCTGCTGCCGATGCCGCCGGTACCGCCGAGGACCAGGTACGTACCCGGC
This sequence comes from Streptomyces sp. NPDC059788, assembly GCF_042732265.1. Classification (NCBI taxonomy): domain Bacteria; kingdom Bacillati; phylum Actinomycetota; class Actinomycetes; order Kitasatosporales; family Streptomycetaceae; genus Streptomyces; species Streptomyces sp. NPDC059788. The sequence goes on from NZ_JBHWHY010000007.1 coordinate 170,901, forward strand.
TCGTCCGGCAGCGCGGAAGGCAGCGTCGGCGCGGGCGCGGGCACCGGCAGCAGCGCCTGCTGCCACCAGTACCCCTGCCGCAGCGCCAGCCGCCGCGGCACCGGGGCCGCGACGTCGTCCCGCGTCGGCGCCGCGGCCAGCTGCGGCGCCCAGTCGGCCAGGTTGCGGCCGGGCAGGTCCAGCCAGCGGCCGTCGACGGCGCATTCCTGCGCAGTGACCTCGCAGGCACCCGCAAGCAGCCCCAACTCCGGCCGCTCTACCGGCCCTTCGACCGGCTGTGCCCCGTACGACAGCCACCAGGGCCGCAGCAGCGCTGCCAGCGGCGTTCCGGCGACGGCCTGCAACAGGGCGGCGGGCGTGTCGAGACACGCCCAGCGGGCGCGCGCCAACGCGTCCTCGCCCACCGCCCCGTCGACCGCCAGCGGCAGCGCGTGCAGCCAGTCGACACCGGCCTCGCCCGTGTCGCCCAGCGCGTCGAACAGCTGCCGCAGCGAGGCCGGATCGGCCGGGTCCACCTCGTACGCGTCCTCGGCCAGCCGGGCGTACCCGTCGGCCGCACCGACCCGCACCACCCGGGACCACACCGCCTCGAAGGGACGCAGCGCCCCGGACGGCAGCGGTTCGGCCGTCATGACGACCAGCAGGCCGCCGGGCGTGCGCGAAGCGGGGGCGGTGACGGCGCGGCTCAGCCGCACCCAGTGCGGCTGGTGCAGCCAGTCGGCCTCCGGCAGCCGCTGGGGGAGGGGCTCCGCGGCGGCCGGACGCTCCGGCCCGTCGTACGTGTGGCTGTCCGTGCCCGGCGTGGCGCGCTGGAAGTCGTACGTGGTCAGCTCGAACGCCGGGGGCGGGAAGTCCCACGGTGCCTGCGCCGGGCCGGCCGGCCAGTGGACCGTCCGTCCGGTCAGCCAGGCGTCGGCCAGCTCCTCGGGGGAGCGGCCCTCGGCGGACAGCGCTTCTTCGGCGCTCTCGACCGCGGACGGCGCCGCGTCGGTCTCCGCGACCGCGCGCAGCCACGCCACGGCGCCCGCCGCGTCCGCGCAGACCGCCGCGGCCCGCCGGCGGTGGGATGGGCGGCCCGCCTGAAGGTGGCGCAGCACCTGGCCGTAGGCCTCGGGCCGGGCCTGGAGGTAGTCGGCGATACGCGCGGCGTCGGAGCGCAGCCCGGCCGCGCTGCTGCTGGACAGCGGCAGGAAGGGCACGGCGCTCGCGGACTCCGCTGTTTCGCCCGCCTCCAGGACGAGGTGGGCGTTGGTGCCGCCGATGCCGAAGCTGCTCACGGCGGCCACCCGGGGCCGTCCGGCGGGCCAGGGCCGCGCCTCGGTGGGAATGGTGAACGGCGCCGGGTCGCTGCCGATCTGCGGGTTGAGGCGGTGGAAGTCCACGTTGGGCGGAACGACGCCGTGGTGGACGGCCAGGGCGGCCCGTACCAGGCCGACCACGCCCGCCGCGGCCCCCAGGTGCCCGATCTGGCTCTTCACCGACGCCAGCGCGCAGCGGCCGGACCCGTCCAGATCGAACGCCTGGCGCAGCGCGCCGACCTCCACCGGGTCGCCCAGCGCGGTGCCGGTACCGTGCGCCTCGACGTAGCCGAGGTCGGCGCCGGTGCGGCCGCTGCGGCGCAGCGCGGCGCGGATCACCTCGCGCTGCCCGGCCAGCGACGGCGCGCTGTAACTGAGCTTGGCGGAACCGTCGTTGTTCAGCGCCGAGCCGGTGACCACCGCGTACACGGTGTCGCCGGCCTCCCGCGCCAGCCGCAGCGGTTTGAGCACCACGACACCGACGCCGCTGGCACCGATGGTGCCGCTCGCGTCGTCGCTGAACGGCCGGCAGTGCCCGTCCTTGGAGAAGATGTGCTGCGGCCGGTAGCGGTAGCCGCCGGTGAGCAGGGTGTCGACCAGGACGCCGCCGGCCAGCATCACATCGGCGTCCCCCTGCCGCAGCAGACCGGCCGCGACATGGACCGCCACCAGCGAACTGGCGCAGGCGGCCTGCACGGTGAACGCCGGGCCGGACAGGTCGAGGTGATAGGCCACCTTGGTGGCGAGGAAGTCCTTGTCGTGGTGGAGCGCCATCTGGAAACCGTCCGGCAGGAATTCCGGGTCGGCCTCGCGCAGTACGGACTGGTAGTACGTGTTCTCGCCGCAGCCCGCGACCATGCCGACACGCTGCCCGGCCGGGTCGGCGATACCGGCGTGGGCCAGGGCCTGCACCGAACTCATCAGCAGGTGGCGCTGTTGCGGGTCCATCAGCCGGGCCTCCTGGCGGCTGATGCCGAAGTGGTCCGGGTCGAAGTCCAGCAGTCCCGACATCTGGCTGCGGGCGCCGACCAGGCCGTCCGCGGCGTCGAAGTGCTCGATGCCGCGCTCGCCGTTGCGCACCAGGTCCCAGAAGGCGCCGAGGTCGTCGGCGCCGGGCAGCCGTACGGCCATGCCGACGACGGCGATCGGCTCGTCCGCCGCGCCGGGGCCCGCGGCGCTCCGCCGCGCCGCCTCCGGCCGGCCCTCCAGGAAGCGTGCCAGCCGCCGCACGGTGACGTGCTCGAACAGGTCGGGAATGGTGAACGACAGCTCGGGATCGGCGGTACACCGCAGGTGGAAACGCATCAGATCGAGGCTGGTGGCCCCCGCGTCGAAGAACCGCTCGTCGGGGCCGACCGGCGTACCGACCACGGCCTCGAACAGCTCCGTGAGCCTGGCCTCGACCGGCGACAGGCCCGCCGCCGTGGCCGCGGCGCGCGGGCACAGCTCCTCACCCGGCGCGGCCAGCACCCGGCGACGGTCCAGCTTGCCGCTCGGGGTGAGCGGAAGCGACGCGAGCCGCCGGAAGCGGTCGATCCGTACGTACGGGGGCAGCAGCGGCGCCAGATGCGCGGCCAGGTCCTCCGGCGCCGGCGTCTCGCCGCGGCACTGCAGACACGCCGTCAGCCGGTCGCCGTCGCGCACCACGACCGCGTTGACGACGTCCGGGTGCTGCAACAGCGCCGCTTCGACCTGCCCCAGCTCCAGCCGGTGGCCGCTCAGCTTGACCTGCTGGTCGTCGCGGCCCAGATAGTGCAGCAGCCCGTCCCGGTCGAAGCGGGCCAGGTCGCCGCTGCGGTAGAAGGTGCCGAGGCCGGGCAGCTCGACGAAGCGGGACGCGTTGAGCGCCGCGTCACCGAGATAGCAGGGCGCGGCCATCGGGCCGCCGATCAGCAGCCGTCCGGGACAGCCCGGCGGTACGGGCGCGTCGGACTCGTCGACGACCCGCAGCCACGCGTTGGCGACGGGCCCGCCGATGGCCGGGCGCTCCGGCCACCGCGCCGGGTCGCCGTCCAGGCAGAGGCTGCTGACGACGTGGGTCTCGGTCGGGCCGTAGTGGTTGAACAGGCGCGCGCCGGGCAGCCCGGCGAACCAGCGGCGGATCGCGTCCGTACACAGCAACTGTTCGCCCGCGGTGACCACTTCGCGCAGCCGGGACGGGAAGCGGCCCAGCCGGACGCCGTGCTCGGCCAGCAGGTGCAGCGCCACGTACGGCATGAAGACGCGCTCCACGCCGGCCGTTTCGAGCTGCTCCAGCAGGGCCGGCGCGTCCTGCCGCCAGCCCGGCCGAACGAGGTGCAGGCAGCCGCCGCCGCACAGTGTGCCGAAGATCTCCTGGAAGGACACGTCGAAGGACAGCATGGAGAACTGCTGGGTGACGGCGCCGCCCGGCAGGCCGCCGGCGTCGGCCTGCCAGTGCAGCAGGTTGCACAGGGTGCTGTCGGGTACCTGCACGCCCTTGGGGGTGCCGGTGGAGCCGGAGGTGAAGAGCGTGTAGAGCGGGCGTCTCCCCTGGTGGGGCGGCTCGTCGTGCGCGGGCCGGTCCGGGGCGACGGCCGGCAGGACGACCGGGTGGCGCGGCAGGCCGTCCGGGGCGATCGCGTCGACTGCGGCCGTGCCGTCCGGCGGCACCAGGACGCAGAGCGGCTGCACCTGGCCGAGGATCTGCCGCAGCAGCCCGGGCGGGTAGGACGGGTCGAGCGGCACGATGGTGAGGTTGAGCCGGGCCAGCGCCAGCAGCGCCACGACGTGCTCGGCCGAGGGCTCGAAGTGCAGCGCGACGCAGCGCGGCCCGTTGTCCTCCGGCGGGAGCGGGTGGGCCGCCCGCAGCTCGGACGCCAAGGCGGCGGCGTGGGCGTCGAGTTCGGCGTAGGTGAGGCTGCGGCCGTCGGGGGCGACCAGCGCGGGGGCGCCGGGCGTCAGCCGGGCCTGGCGGGCGAAGCCCTCGGCCACCGTGGTGAAGGCCGGGGCGGTCGCCGGACCGCGGCCCGGGTCGGGCAGGCTGCTGCGGTACGGGCCCACCAGCTCGGCCAGAGTCCCCGTACCGCCGTCGGCCAGGTCGTCCAGCCCTCGCCGGAACAGGGCGGCCATCGCCTCGATCTCATCGGCGTCGAAGTGGTCGTCGGCGTACTCCCACAGGCAGTCGACACCCGCGTCGTGCTCGACGACGGACAGCGTCAGCGGGCACTTCGCCTCGGCAGGCACCGGCCACTCGGGACGGGCGGCGCAGCCGGGCAGCGCCAGCGCGCCGAAATCGGTGTTCTCCAGGACGAAGAGGAAGTCGAACGGCGAACCGTCCGAGCGTGCCTCCCGGTCGGCCAGCACATCGGCCAGCGCCACGTCCTGCCGGTCCAGCACCTCCTGCACGGCGGCACCCTGACGCAGCAGCTGCGCGCGCAGCTGCTCACCCGGCGCCAGGTCCAGCGGCAGCAGCACGGTGTTGGCGAACATGCCGACGCTGTCCTCGAAAGCCTGCACCGGCCGGTTGGCCACGGGCCCGGCGATACGGGGCCGGGAGCGGCCGGTCACGCCGTACAGACTCCACGCGAACACACCCAGCAGCAGCTGGAAACGGGTGAGCGCCAGCTCGGCGCAGAGCCGGTCGAGCGCCGCGCGGCGGCCCGGGTCGAGCGAGGCACGCAGCAGACGGCCGTTGACGCGGGACCGGGGGCGCGCGGGCTCCAGCGGGGCCGCCGCCTCGCCGTCCACGCTGCTCAAACGGTCGTGCAGCGCGGCCCGCTGCTCCTGGTAGGCGCCGCTGGCGAACCACTCGGCCTGCCAGCCCGCGTAATCCAGCGGAGTCGGCGCCACGGCGGGCTCCGCCGCCTCCGCGCCGCCCAGCACGGCCGCGTAGTCGGCCGAGAGCTCACGGAACAGGACATTGAGCGACCAGCCGTCGACCGCGATGTGATGCAGATGCAGCAGCAGGACACCGCCGCCCGGCCGCGCCAGAACGGTCGCCTGAAGCAGGCGCGGGCGGGCGAGGTCGAAGGGAGTGGAGAAGAGGCGGTGGGCGGCGGGGCGCCAGTCCGATTCGCCCGCGGAGTCCGCGCCTTCGACGGAGTCCAGGCCTTCGGCGGGCTCCGTCGGCGTCTCCGGCGCCACCCACGGGTCGTACGCCTCGCCCACCGCCTGCCGCAGCCCCTCCGGCGTGGCCTCGAAGCCCGTACGGAGCGCCGGGTGGCGCGCCACCAGCCGGCGCAGCGCCTCCCGCAGAGCCGCGGTGTCGACCGCGCCGTCCAGCCGGAAGGCCAGGGGGACGTTGTACGCGCAGGACTGCGGGGCCCGCTGTTGCAGGAGCCAGAGCCGTTGCTGCTCGGAGGTGGCGGGCGCGGAGCGGGCACCCGACGGCGCGGCGGGCTCCGGGTACGGGGATTCCGCCCCGGCACGGGCCTGCGCGACGGCGGCGGCCAGTTCCGCGAAATCGCCGTGCAGGACCAGCGCCTGGGGGACCTCGCAGCCCCACAGCCGCCGGACCTCGAAGCGCAGCCGGAGCGCCCGGAGCGAGTCGCCGCCGTTGGCGATCCAGCGGTCGCCCAGCCGCAGGCCCGGTACGCCCAGCACCCGGCCCGCCAGCTCCAGCACCTCGCGCTGCCAGGGTGTGGCGGCGGCGTCCTGCGGCGTCTCCGGGCGCTGCCAGGGGCGGTCGTCGCGACGCAACAGCGCCGTTCCGTCGACCTTTCCATTGGCGTTGAGCGGCAGCTCGTCCACCAGATGGACGTGGTGCGGGCGCATGTACGACGGGAGTCCGGCGGCCAGGTGCCGGTCGAAGGCGTCGAACGACAGCTCCTCGCCGAGCACCACGTAGGCGAGCAGTTCGTTGACGCCGTGCGCGTCGCGGCGGGTGCACACGTAGGCGTGCCGCACCGCCGGATGGGCCTCGATCTGCCGCTCCAGCTCGCCGGGCTCGATGCGGAAGCCCCGCACCTTGACCTGGCGGTCGGCGCGCCCGACGTACTCGATCAGGCCGTCGGCGTCCCGGCGCACCAGGTCGCCGGTGCGGTAGAAGCGGGCTTCGCCGCCGTCGTGCCAGGGCAGCCGTACGAAGCGGCGCGCGGTCTCGTCGGGCAGGTTGCGGTAGCCCGCCGCCAGCGCGTCGCCCGCCAGATACAGTTCGGCCGTCTCGCCGGTCTCGGCCGGCCGGGCACCGTCGTCGGCCACCACGAGCGCTTCGGTGCCCGGCAGGGTGCGCCCGATGGGCACCACGTCGGTGTCGAAGTCGCGGGGGACCGGGTGGCAGAGGGCGAAGGTGGTGGCCTCGGTGGGGCCGTAGATGTTGTGGAGCCGGGTGGTGCTCGTGGGGTTGTCGCGGTACCAGCGGCGGAGCAGCGGCGCGTTGATCTGCTCGCCGCCGATGAGGACCTGGCCCACGGTGGAGAAGCCGTCCGCCACCTTGTCGGCCACCGCGTTGAACAGGGCCGTGGTGATGAACATCGAGTCGACGCGCTCGCGCCGCAGCGCCTCCGTCAGCAGGTGCGGCGTCTGCACCTCCTCGTCGCCGAGCACCACGCAGCAGCCGCCCGTCAGCAGCGGCACCCACACCTCGAAGCTCAGCGCGTCGAAGGCGGGATTGGCCAGGCAGGCGTAGCGCGCGCCCTCGTCCAGCCGGAGGTATCCGGGGCGCGCCAGCCGCAGGATTCCGGCGTCCCGCACCTCGACGCCCTTGGGCCGGCCGGTGGTGCCCGAGGTGTAGAACACGAAGGACGCGGGGGCGGCGACCGGCGTCGGCAGCGGGGTCCCGCCGTCGGCGGGGCCGGCGGCGAGCAGGTCGGCCACCGGCAGCGCCCGTACGCCGTCGGGCAGCCCGTCGGGTGCCGTCGCGCCGTGGACCAGCGTCCCGCTCGCGGAGTCGGTCAGGATGTGGCGCCGCCGGTCGGGCGGGCTCAGCCGGTCGAGCGGTACCACCACGGCGCCCAGCCGCAGAATGCCGAGCATGGTGCAGACCAGCTGCCACGAGCGCGGCAGGCAGACCGCCACCGCCTCGCCCGGCCGTACGCCGTGGCGGCGCAGGGCGCGGGCGACGGACGCGCTGGCGGTGTCGAGCCCGGCGTAGTCCAGCTGCCGGTCACCGTCCACGACGGCGACGGCGGAGGGGCTGCGGCGGACCTGCGCGAGGACGCTTGCGGCCAGGCAGGGGGAGGCCGGGAGCCCGGCCGTGAAGGTCGATTCGGGTTCCATCATGACTCCTGCGCCTGTGCTGACTCGGCTTGCGGTCCGGTGGGCAGCGATGGCCCGGCGGGCTGCGGGGGAGCAACGGCAGGGCCGGCAGGGCGCGGCGCGGCGGCCCCGAAGCGGGCCAGCTCGGCTTCGACCAGCGCGGCGACCCGCAGCACCTCGGCGCTCTCCAGCATCTCCCAGTGGTCGCAGTACGCCGGTTCCACCACGAAGTCGGCCTTCGCGCGGCGCTGCCAGAAGTCCCGCACCCCTTGCAGGAAGGGGGTGTCGGTCCCGTCCTCGACGGCCTGGACGAGCACCGTCCGGGCCGCCGACGGCGGTGCCGGGTAGCCGCCCGCGGTCTGCCGGTTGTGGTTGTAGATGCGGAAGTACTGGTCGATCTGCTCGTCGTCGATGCCCGGGTACATGCCGTTGAACTTGACGAGCTTGTCGCGGAACTCGGCCAGCTCCACCGGCGCCGTCGCGGCCGGATCGGCGGGGCCGTCCGAGCCCTGGGTGTCGAGCAGCACCACGCTGACATCGGTCCGGCCGGACTCGGCCAGGAGGCGCCCCATCTCATGGGCGACCAGCCCGCCGTACGAGAGGCCGGTGAGCACCAGCGGGCCGTCGAGCAGCGGCTCGACCAGCTCCAGGTACGCCTGGGCCATCGCCTCGACCGTCGGCAGGAACGTCTCGCCGGGGTTCACGCCGGGCGACTGGATGCCGTACACACCGCAGGAGTCCGGCAGCGCCTTGGCCAGCGACAGGTAGCAGAAGGCGGTGCCGCCTGCCGGGTGGACGCAGACCACCCGCTGCCGTCCGTCGCCCTCCCGGAACGCGATCAGGTTGCTGTCCGGGCGGCCCGACGCGCCGCTGCGCAGCCGCCCGCCCAGCGCCTCGATGGTCGGGTGCAGCATGATGTCGCGCACCGGCAGCGTCTCGCCGAACTCCGCACGCACCGCGTGCGCCAGCTTGATCGCGGAGATCGAGGTGCCGCCGATGTCGAAGAAGCTGTCGCGGATACCGATCTCGGACTGGACCAGTACCCGCTGCCAGATCCGGTACAGCGCCAGCTCGATGTGGTCGCGGGGGCTGGCCAGGTTGACCTGTACGGGGCCGCCTGACCTGGCCCGCTCCAGCAGCGCCGCGCGGTCCGGCTTGCCGTTGGGGGTACGGGGCAGGCGCGGCAGCTCGGCGAAGAACGCCGGGATCATGTAGCCGGGCAGGCGCCGCGCCAGGGCGGTGCGCCACGCGTCGGGCGGCAGCGGCTCGGCGTCGCCCCGGCCCAGGAAGGCCACCAGGCGCGCTTCGCCGGCCGCGTCCCGGTCGGCCAGCACGACCGCCTCGCGCACACCGGGCCCGTCGAGCAGCGCCGCCTCGACCTCGCCCAGCTCGATACGGAAGCCGCGCAGCTTGACCTGGTGGTCGCGGCGGCCGACGAACTCCGCGTTGCCGTCGGGCAGCCGCCGGGCCAGGTCGCCGGTGCGGTACATCCGCTCGCCGGGCACGAAGGGGTCCGGCACGAACCGCTCGGCGGTCAGGTCCGGGCGGCCCACATAGCCGCGGGCCAGGCCCGCGCCGCCGATGTAGACCTCGCCGGTCACACCGGCGGGCACCGGCTCCAGGCGCTCGTCGAGCAGCCGGACCCGGGTGCCCAGCAGGGGGCGGCCGACGGGGCTCTGACGGGCCAGCGGACGCGGGTCGGTGAAGCCGGTGCTGAAGACCGTGGTCTCGGACGGTCCGTAGCCGTTGAGCAGCCGCAGCTCCGGGAGGATCTCCCGCATCCGGTGCAGGGCCGACTCCGGTACGGGCTCCACCCCCGTCAGCAGCCGGCGCAGCGCCAGCCCGGCCAGCCGCTCCTCGGGCGCTTCGTCGATCCACTTGATGAAGGCGGGCGGCAGGAACGCCTGCACGATGCGGTGGGCGCGCAGCCACTCCATCAACGCCTCGGGGTCGGCGCGGAGTTCCCCGGGCACCGGGTGCAGCACGCCTCCGGTGGTGAGCGGCAGCAGAAGTTCGAACACCGAGCAGTCGAAGCCGATGTTCGACCACTGGGACGCGGCCTCGCCCGCCCCGGAGTCGAACCGCGTCAGCCAGTGGTCGAAGAGGCTGCCAACGTTGCCATGGGTGACGCCCACGCCCTTGGGGCGGCCGGTGGAACCCGAGGTGAAGATCACGTAGGCGAGACGGTCGGGGTGGGAGGCGATCCCCGGCGCGTCGTCCCGCCGGCCTTCCGCCTCGACGGCGGCCAGCGACAGCCGTCCCTCCTCGGGCCCGGCGGCGTCGCTCAGCACCAGGGCGGGCGCGGCGTCCTCCACCATGCGGGCCAGCCGCTCCGCGGGCAGGCCCGGGTCGAGCGGCAGGTACGCGGCGCCGGCCTTCAGGATGCCGAGGACGCCCACCACCAGGGCCGCCGAACGTCCGGTGTGCAGGCCGACCACCTGGTCCGGGCGCACGCCACGCGAGATCAGGGCGTGCGCGAGCCGGTTGGCGCGCCGCTCCAGCGTCGCGTAGTCGAGCTGTTCGCCGTCGCACACCAGGGCCGTACGGCCGGGCTGTTCGCGTACGCGGGCCTCGAAGCGGTCGACCAGGCCGGGCCGGGGCGCGGGGTGCCCGGTCGCGTCCCAGTCCGCCACCAACTGGCGGCGCTCCGGCTCGTCGGGCAGCGTCAGGGCGTCGGCGGCGCGGGCGGGGTCCGCCGCCATCTGTGTCAGGACGCGCCGGAGATACCGGCCGTACCTTTCCACGGTTTCCGCGTCGAACAACGCCTCGGCGTAATCCAGGCTGCCGGTGATTCGGCCGTCCTCTTCCGCCAGGGACAGCGTCAGATCGAACTTCGCGACGTCGTACGGCGAATCCAGCGGAGTCACCTCGATGTCCGGCAGCGACAACTCGCCTTCCTCGCTGTTCTGCCACGCGAACATGGTCTGGAACAGCGGAGTGTGGGCCGGGCTGCGGGACGGGTTGACGAGTTCCACGACCTGTTCCCACGGCAGGTCCTGGTTTTCCAGCGCGGACAGGGCGACGCCGCGCACCCGCTTGAGCAGTTCGGCCACCGTCGGACCGCCGGAAAGGTCGATGCGCAGCGCCAGCGTATTGACGAAAAAGCCGATCAGGCCTTCCAGTTCGGACCTCCGGCGATTGGCGACCGGCGTACCGATCACCACATCGGACTGGCCCGACAGACGGGAGAGGACCAGTGCCCAGCCCGCCAGCAGCGTCATGAACAAGGTGCTGCCGTTGCGCCGGCTCGCGTTCTTCAGCGCGGCGGTCAATTCCGCGTCGAATTCCAGCCGGAGCTTTCCGCCGCGGTAGTCCTGCTCGGCCGGGCGCGGCCGGTCGGTCGGAAGTTCCAGCAGCGCGGGAGCGTCGGCCAGTACCTTCTTCCAGTGGCCGGCCTGCTTGGCCGGTATGCCGTCGGAAAGCCACTTCCGCTGCCACGCGGCGTAATCGGCGTACTGCACCGGCAACGGCGGCAGCGGATTCTCCCCGCCGGCGCGGAAAGCTGCGTACAACGCGGCGATTTCCCGCGTCAGGACCGTCATCGACCAGCCGTCGGAAGCGATGTGATGCGCGGTCAGCAGCAGTACGTGGTGGTCCGTGTCCAGCATCACCAGGCGACCGCGGATCATCGGCCCGCCGGCCAGGTCGAACGGCGCCGCGGCTTCCTCCCGCTGGAGGGCGGCGAGCCGCGTCTCGGCCTCGCACGCGTCCTCGGCCCCGGTCAGATCGTGCACTTGCAGGGCAAATCCCGTGTCCGGCGGGCCGATGTGCTGGAAGGGCTCACCCGCCACGGCGACCAGACGCGTGCGCAGCACTTCGTGACGGGCCACCAGCGCGTCCAGCGCCCGGGTCAGCGCCGCCCGGTCCAGCGGCCCGCGCAGCCGGAAAGCCTGCGGCATGTGGTACGCCTCACCGGCGCCCCGCAGCTGTGCCAGGAACCACAACCGCTGCTGCGCGAAAGACAGCTCCAGCGGCCCGGTGCGGCTCGTCAGCGGCTCGACAGCGGTCTGCTTCCGCGTCGTCCGGTGGTGTTCGGAAGTCGATGCGCGGAACGTTTGGTTCGCCGGCAAAACTAGCTCTTCTTCTCTGCGAGGAGGTTTGTTCGTGCGGACGGCTGAATAACTGCCGTCGGCCGGGCCCGAAAACGGTGCGGTAAGGGGCCGGAGGGGGGTGGCCGACAGCGTCGGAACAGACGCCGCGCAGGCCGCTTCCGGCAAGTCACGGCGAAACTCGTGTGCCATCCCGTTGTGCGGGTTCGCCGCGAGTTCGCTCATGCGTGCCGGAACGGCTCGACGTGGGCAAAAACCCAGGGGTGAGGGGTGTTGCGGTGCTGTTTTCGTCACGGCGGTGAAGAGCGGGTGGTGCCGTGGGACTTCCGTCGGAAGTGCCCGTCACCCGGCCCGGCCGGTGCCGTCCGGCCCACCGCCTCAAGTGGCCATGATGCGCACTCGCTTTCCGGGCCGCGGGTGGCGCGGCCCCGTGAACACGGCTTCCCCGATTAGGGCACCGTGCTGGACGCTTTGTAACCCGCAGATGATCGAACAGGGTTGCGGAGTGTGTCAATGGTCGTTTGTTCCCCGTTTGGCAGGGGAGCCGGAGCGCTCCGCGATGGCGTACGGGCCTGAACGGCCTTGTGCTGCCGCACTGGTGACATGTGCTGCGACCGGTGCCGAGGACCCGGCAAACTGCGCGGAAATCTTGCAGGAACCAGGGAAGATCGAGCAGAAAGTTGCATATCCCAGTCGGAGTGAGGCAGATTGAGAGCGCTTCCAACGGCGGAGGTCACCCCTCGGCCGCAGTGCTGAAGAAAGCTGTTCGATGCCCGACGCCGCAGCAAACCCGCGCTTCCCGTTCCAGGCCCGGCCGGAGCCGCGCCCCGCCTCGGCGGCCCAGAGCGGAATCTGGTTCAACGAACAGCTCGACGACTGCGGCGCCGTGCACCACGTGCCCTTCACCCTGCACTTCGACGGCGCGCTCGACACCGCGGCGCTGCGCCGCGCGACCGCGGCCGTCCTGCGCAGGCACCCGGACCTGACCAGCGCCGTCGAGAACCGGGACGGCGTCCCCTTCCTCGTCCCGGCCCCGTCGGCGCCCGAGTTGGTCATCGAGCGGGCGGGCGAGGACGCCACCCGACAGCACATCCGGGCGCCGTTCGACCTCACCGCGGGCCCGCTGTGCCGCCTGGTCCTCCAGATCATCGGCCCCCGTGAACACCGGCTGCTGGTGGTCGCCCACCACCTGGTCTTCGACGGCCACTCGATGGAACTGTTCGCCGCCGACCTCGCCGCGCACTACGCGGCGGAGACCGGGCACGGCACCGGCACCCCGGCACCCCCGGAGCCCGCGCCCGCCGAACCGGCCGCCACGGAGGACGCGCGGATCGCCGCCGAGCTGCCCGCCGCCCGCGCGTACTGGGCCCGGCACCCGCTCGGCGACGACGACGTCATACTCCCCGGCCTGGACCGTCCCGCCCACGGAGCGGGCCCCGGCGAGTCCGTGGAGTTCCGCCTCCCCGAAGACCTGCGGGCCCGGCTCGGCCCCCTCGCGGACCGGATCGGGGTGACCCGCTTCGAACTGGTCGTCGCCTCCCTGCACGCCCTCCTGTTCCGCTACGGCAACAGCACGCCGGTCACCGCCCTCGACCTCGGCACCCGCACCCCGGAACAGCGCGGACACATCGGCGTCCACGTCAACGAACTGCCCTTCACCACCGCGCCCGAGCCCGGCCGGGCGTTCGCGGACTTCGCCCGCGCGACCCGGACCGGCCTGCGCGAGCTGTACCGCGTACGGAACGTGCCGCTCGGCCGCGCCGGAACGGGCGTCAAGCCGGGCGTCGCCCTCGCGCCGGTCTCGCTGACGTACCGGCGCCCGGGACCCGCCCCGGAGTTCCCCGGCCTCACCGTTTCCGCGGACTGGACGCCCTCCAACCACACCGCACGCAACGCCCTGCGCCTCGAACTGGTCGACGGGCCGGACGGCTTCGACGTCCTGCTCCAGTACCCGCCGCAGTCCCTGGCCCGCGAACACGCGCAGAGCGTGACGCGGCACTGGCTGACCCTCCTCGGCCACGCCGCGGCCCACCCGGACACCCCGCTGGCCGCGCTCCCGCTCCTCGACCGGGCCGCGCACGATCAGCTGCTGACGCACGTCAACGACACGGCCGTGGCGTACCCGGCCCGTACCGTCCCCGAGATGGTCGCGGAACAGGCGGCCCGCACGCCCGACGCCGTCGCCGTCGTCCACGCCGACCGCCGGCTGACGTACGCGGAGCTGGACGCCGGTGCGGAACGCCTCGCCGCGCGCCTGCGGGACAAGGGCATCGGCGCCGGAGCGCTCGTCGCCGTACGGGCGAGCCGTTCCGAGCGGCTGCTGACCGGCCTGCTCGGCGTCCTCAAGGCAGGCGCGGCCTACATACCCCTGGACGCGGAGTACCCGGCGGAGCGCATCGAGTTCGTCCTGACCGACGCCGCTGCCGCACACGAACTGGGCGACGCCGACCTCCTGGCCGACGACCTCGTGGCCGAGGGCGTCCTCGCCGACGGCCTCGTGACCACCGGCGAGCCGGCCCCGCATCCGGCCCCCGCCCCCGACGACCTCGCCTACGTCATCTACACTTCCGGCTCCACCGGCCGCCCCAAGGGCGTGCAGATCGAGCACCGCTCCCTGGCGAACCTCCTGCTGTCCCTGCGCGACCTGCTCGGCTCCGGCCCCGGCCACCGCTGGCTGGCGCTGACCTCCGTCTCGTTCGACATCTCCGGCCTGGAACTCTTCCTGCCGCTGATCACGGGCGGCACGGTGGTCGTGGCGGGCGCGAGCGACACGCGGGACGGCGGCGCGCTGGCGGACCTGGTCGCCCGCCACGGCATCACGCACGTCCAGGCCACCCCGACCGGCTGGGCCATGCTCCTCGACCACGGCTTCGACGCGCCCGCCGTCACCGCGCTCGCCGGCGGCGAGGCACTGCCGCCGGCACTCGCGCAGCGGCTGCGCCCGCGGGTCGGCCGCCTCCTGAACGTCTACGGCCCGACCGAGACGACGATCTGGTCGACGTACGACGAGATCGCCCCCGCAGCGGACTCCGTGACGATCGGGCGCCCCCTGTCCAACACCCGGGTGTACGTGCTCGACGACCGCCTGGCACCGGTCCCCGCCGGCCTGCCCGGCGACCTCTACATCGCCGGGGACGGCCTGGCCCGCGGCTATGTCGGCCGGCCGGAGCTGGACAGCGAGCGCTTCCTGCCCGATCCGTACGGCCCGCCGGGCAGCCGGATGTACCGGACCGGCGACCGGGCCCGCCACCGCGGCGACGGCCGCCTGGAGTTCCTCGGCCGGACCGACGACCAGATCAAGCTCCGCGGCTACCGCATCGAACTCGGCGAGATCGAGTCCCGGCTGCTCGCGCTGGACGGCGTGGACCGGGCCGCCGCCGCGGTATGGGACGGACGGCTGGTCGGCTACCACGTCGGCGACGCCGACGCGGGGCGCCTGCGGCGGGAACTGGCGGCGGCGCTGCCCCCGTACATGGTCCCGGAGGTCTTCGTCGGCCTCGACGCGCTGCCCACCACGCCGAACGGCAAGCTGGACCGGCCCGCGCTGCCCGCACCCCCCGAGGACGACATCGCGCGGCCGTCAACGGCGGACAGCCCCCTGGAGGCGGTCCGGGAGATCTGGCGCGAGGTCTTCGGCCTCCCCGAACTCACCGACACCGACGACCTCTTCGACCTCGGCGGCCACTCCATCACCATGACCCAGATATCGACCCGCATCCTCGACCGGCTCGGCGTCGAGGTGCCGCTGTCCGCCTACTTCGACGCGCCGACCGTCCAGGGCATCGCCGCCGTGGTCGCCGAACTGGAGGAAGACCTCCAGTAGGGCGCCGGCGCACACCCCGAGGACCTCCGTCGGGACGCCGGACGTCACGCGCCCAGGACCTCCGCCAGGTTGTAGCGGACCGGCTCCTCCAGCTGCGCGTACGTGCACGACTCGGGCTCGCGGTCCGGACGCCAGCGCCGGAACTGGGCGGTGTGCCGGAAGCGGTCGCCCTGCATGTGGTCGTAGGCGACCTCCAGCACGCGTTCCGGGCGCAGCGGGACCCAGGACAGGTCCTTCTTGCCCGTCCACCGGCTGGGGCCGCCCGGCAGCCGCCCCGCCGCCTGCGCCTCCTCACTGGTCCACGCCTCCCAGGGATGGCCCGCGACGGACTCCATCCGCAGCGGCGCCAGCTCCTCCATCAGCTCCTGGCGCCGGCGCATCGGGAAGGACGCGCAGACGCCGACGTGCTGGAGGCGGCCGTCCGCGTCGTACAGCCCCAGCAGCAGCGACCCCACGACCGGGCCGCTCTTGTGGGGGCGCAGGCCCGCCACGACGCAGTCGGCGGTCCGCTCGTGTTTCGTCTTGACCATGACCCGCCGGCCCGGCCGGTACGGCATCTCCGGAGGCTTCGCGACGATCCCGTCCAGCCCGGCCCCTTCGAACTGCTCGAACCAGCCGCGCGCCACATCGAGGTCGTCCGTCACGGGCGCGGTGAAAACCGGGTCGGCGGTGTCGCGCAGCGCCGTCGTCAAGGCTTCCCTGCGGTCCCGCTGCGGCACGGGCATCAGCGACTCGTCGCCCAGCGCCAGCAGGTCGAAGGCGACGAAGGAGGACGGCGTCACCTCGGCCAGGTGGCGCACCCGGGAGTCGGCCGGGTGGATGCGCTCCAGCAGGGCGTCGAAGTCCAGCCGTCCGTCCCGGGCGATGACGATCTCACCGTCCAGCACACAGCGACCCGGTACCTGCGCGCGCAGGGCCTCGACCAGCTCGGGAAAGTACCGCGTGAGCGGCTTGCCCGAACGGCTGCCCAGCTCGATCTCGTCGCCGTCACAAAAGACGATGGCACGGAAGCCGTCCCACTTGGCTTCGTACTGTATGCCGGGCGGAATGGCCGGAGCGGCCTTCGCCAGCATCGGCTCCACCGGGGGCATCACGGGAAGGTCCATGCACGCGATTGTGCGACGGGGCGCGCGGCCGGGCCGCGGTACGCGCCGCCGAGGGGCGGGGCCTGCCCGTACGGCCTAGCGTGGGTGCATGGCAGAGTCGCTGGAGTTGAGCGTGGGGGATCGGACGGTCCGGGTGTCGCACCCGGACAAGGTCTACTTCCCGCGGCGCGGCTTCACCAAGGCCGACGTCGTCCGCTACTACCTCAGTGTCGGCGACGGCATCCTGCGCGCCCTGAAGGACCGGCCCACCACTTTGGAGCGCTACCCCGACGGCGTGGAAGGCGAGTCGTTCTTCCAGAAGCGGGCGCCCAAGAACCTCCCCGACTGGATTCCCACCGGCCGGATCGCCTTCCCCAGCGGCCGGTACGCCGACGAGATCTGCCCCACCGAACCCGCCGCCGTCCTGTGGGCGGCCAACCTCGGCTGTCTGACCTTCCATCCCTGGCCGGTCCGCCGGGGCGACACCGAGCACCCGGACGAGCTGCGCATCGACCTCGACCCGCAGCCGGGCACCGGCTACGCGGACGCGGTACGGGCCGCCCTCGCCCTGCGCGACGTCCTGGACGGCCTCGGTCTCACCGGCCTGCCCAAGACCTCCGGCGGCCGTGGCCTGCACGTCTTCGTGCCGATCGCGCCCGACTGGACGTTCACGCAGGTGCGGCGCTCGGCGATCGCGGTGGCCCGGGAGCTGGAGCGGCGCGACCCCGGGCGGATCACCACCTCGTGGTGGAAGGAGGAGCGCGGCGCCAAGATCTTCGTGGACTACAACCAGACGGCGCGGGACCGCACCATCGCCAGCGCCTACTCCGTACGGCCCTTCCCGCACGCGCCGGTCTCCGCGCCGCTGCGCTGGGAGGAGCTGCCCGACGCCGTACCGGAGGACTTCGACCTCGCCACCATGCCGGGCCGCTTCGCCGAGCTGGGTGACCTGCACGCCGGTATGGACCGGCATCCCTGCCGCCTGGAGGCAGCGCTCGAACTCGCCGACCGCGACGAGCGCGACCACGGGCTCGGCGACCTCCCGTACCCGCCGGAACACCCGAAGATGAAGGGCGAGCCGAAGCGGGTCCAGCCGAGCCGCGCGAAGAAGTGACGTGCGAAGAGCGGGGAAGTGACGTGCGAAGAGCGGGGAAGTGACGTGCGAAGAGCGGAGACGTGCGGCCCGGCGGGCACGGCACGGTCCGCCCCGGCTTCAGGGGCCACCGGTGGACCCGCCTCCCGTCGCGCTCGCGCACGGACACCGTGAAGTCGGCCGCGGCTGCCGCGGGTGCGCGCGAAAGGCTGCCGGGCTCAAAGACCAAATCCCCTGCGGGGCGGCCGGGTTCGCCGGAGCGCGCCGTCCGGCCGACGCATGGGCCGGGTACCGTACTCGGAGCCGATGGCCCGCATCGCCCCGTACCGCCCCGTACCGAAAGGATTCAGCGCGTGACGTCCCGCCCAGAGGTGACCCTGCAGGAGTACGCCGTCGCCGAACCGGGGGCGGGCCCGTACGCACTGGCCGCCGGGCCGGACGGGGCCCTGTGGTGCACCCTCGTGCACCAGGGGCGGATCGCGCGGGTGACCACGCGGGGGGACGTCGCCACCTACCCCCTGCACACCGCCACCGGCGGGCCGACGATGATCACGGCGGGCCCGGACGGCGCGCTGTGGTGCACCGAGTTCAAGGAGCACCGCATCACCCGCATCCTGCCCGGCGCAGGCGGCGGGACCGGGGCCGAGGTGCGGTCCTTCCCCCTCCCGACCGCCGACGCCGCGCCCATCGGCATCACCGCCGGCCCGGACGGCGCGCTCTGGTTCACCGAGTCCGCCGCCGACCGCGTCGGCCGGATCACCACGGACGGCAAGGTAACCGAGTACGACCTGCCGGTACGCGGCGGCTTCGCCTCGGTGATCGCGGCCGGCCCGGACGGCGCTCTGTGGTTCACCGCCAACCAGGCCAACGCCATCGGCCGGACGGGACTCGACGGCGAAACCGTTCTCCACGACCTGCCCACGCCCGGCGCCGCACCCGTAGGGCTCACGGCCGGACCCGACGGCGCCCTGTGGTTCGTGGAGATCGGGGCCGGACAGATCGGCCGGATCACCACGGACGGCACCGTCACCGAGTTCCCGCTGCCGGACCGGACGTCCCGCCCGCACGCGATCGCCGCGGGCCCCGACGGCGCACTGTGGTTCACCGAATGGGGCGCGGGCCGCATCGGCCGCGTCACCACCGGCGGCCACATCGACGTCTACGACCTCCCGGACCGCGCCGCCGAACCCCACGGCATCGCGCCCGGCCCCGACGGCGCTGTGTGGGCGGCCCTGGAGACCGGCTCGCTGGTCCGCGTCACGGTGCATCCGTAGGGCGCGGGGCCTCGCGCGCCGTCGCCGCTGCCCGCCGGTGACTCTGTCCTGCTGACGCGGCCGCTGCTGCGCGTCGTCGGCAGCAGGCCGGGGGAGTTCGGCGCGTACCGGGACGCCTGCACGGTCTTCGACCGGGCACCGTCCCGGGACAAGGAGGTCGTGACGACCTCACCGGACGACGTCACCGGCCTCACCGGACGCGTCCCGGCCCGCGGCGGCCGACGTGACCCACCGGTACGCGGCCTCCGCCGTGAACTCCGCCTGGCCGCCCGGGAAGAACAGCCCGGCGCTGCCGAAGGCCGGGTCCGCCGCCGTCTCCCGTACGTACGGAATCGCGATACACCGCATCTCCGCCCGGCGCGCGGCCTCCGCGCCGGGCGGCGCGTCCTCCAGCACCACACATGTCCGCGGCGCCGCGCCCAGCCTGCGTGCCGCTTCCAGGAAGACGTCCGGTGCCGGCTTGCCGTGCCCGACCTCCTCGGCGGACACGCACACGGTCAGGTGCGCGTCCAGGCCGGTGCCCGCGAGCACCGTCTCGATCGCGGACCGCGAGGAGCCGGAGGCCACCGCCAGCGGGTGCCCGGCCGAGTGCAGCAGCTCCACGAACTTGCGCATCTCCGGGAAGACCTCGGTGTGCGCCCGCGCCAGCTCCAGGTAGACGCGGTTCTTGCCGGCCAGCAGCTCGTCGACGGGCGCGTCGATCTTGTACTCCCGCCGGAGCATCTCCAGCGTCTCGCGGGTGCCGATGCCGATGAAGCGGGTGTGGTGTTCCCAGGTGAAGTCGGTGACGCCGTACTGGGCGAGCACTCTGCGCCCCGCCTCGTAGTAGTTCGGCTCGCTGTCCACGAGCGTGCCGTCCAGGTCGAAGACGACGGGAGCGGGGGCGGGGGAGGCGCCGTCGGAGAGAGTCATGGCCCCAGCATGTCAAGGCGTGCCGCGGCGCGGCTTCGCGGTCCCGCCCACGGCCTCGACCAGCGGCAGCATCCGGTGCGGCACCCGCTCCCGCAGGGCCACCTCCGTGCGCGTACGCACCACCCCCGGCATCTTGATCAGCCGCTGGATGACGTCCTCCAGGTGCGCCGCGTCCCGCGCGACCACCCGCGTCAGCAGGTCCCCGCCGCCGGTCGTCGAGAACGCCTCGATGATCTCCGGC
Source organism: Streptomyces sp. NPDC059788 (assembly GCF_042732265.1). NCBI lineage: Bacteria > Bacillati > Actinomycetota > Actinomycetes > Kitasatosporales > Streptomycetaceae > Streptomyces > Streptomyces sp. NPDC059788. Next base: position 190,832 of record NZ_JBHWHY010000007.1, read on the forward strand.
ACCTCCGCCAGCTCCTCGGCGACGTCTTCCAGGTGCCCCTGGGTGACCTCGACGTGGACGAAGGCGAGTACGGGATGGCCGAGCGCGGCGGGCGACAGGCGCGGCCCGTACGCCGTGATCACGCCGTCCCGCTCCAGCCGGTCCAGGCGCGCCTGGACGGTGCCCCGGGCGATGCCGAGGATACGGGCGTACTCCCGCACGCTGGTGCGCGGTTGCTCCAGCAGCAGTCGGAGGATCTTCGCGTCGAGCGTGTCCACGGCCATGGGCCAACGGCCTCCTCAAGGGCGGTGCAGGTCCCGGCGACTGTACCAACGGCCCACTCGCCGGGGTGCGGGACCGGCCACCGGCTCACTCCTCAAGGCGCGAGGCAAGCCCCCCGGCCCGGCCCGCCACCGCCGCGCCCCCACCCGTCAGCAGACACCGTCGCCGGGCTTCGGGTTGGCCAGCCGGAAGACGGGCCGCAGCTTCAGGCCTGCCCAGGTGCCGAGCAGGGCCGTCGCGCCCCAGATCCAGCCGTGCAGGCTGCCGGAGGCGATGCCGGCGAGGTAGGCGCCGATGTTGCAGCCGCCGGCCAGCCGGGCGCCGACGCCCATCAGGATGCCGCCCGCCACCGCCGCGACCGCGGTGCGCCAGGGGGTGCCCCGGTGCAGGGCCCAGGTCCCGCCCAGTGCCGCGGCGATCGCCGCGCCGACCATGATGCCGATGTCGGTGAGGCTGGTCCGGTCGGCCAGCACGGGACCGGACAGCGCGTGCGCGTTCGCGGGCTTCTGCCAGTACGACCAGGTCTCCGGATGCCCGCCGAACGCGCTCACCAGCTTCGCGCCCCACAGGCTGAACGCGCTGGTCACCCCCCACGCCCCGCCGGACACCAGCAGCACGCCGCCGCCCAGCGCCGCCAGCACCGCCGCGCCCGCGGCCAGCGGCCACGAACCGCGCAGGACACGGGCCGCCGCGGACTTCGCCGACGGCACCGGGCCGGTCGGCGGCGGGTTGCGGCGCGCCTGGACTGCCCTGCTGACGACCACGATGACGGCCAGCGCGAGGAGGGTGACGGCCCAGGAGCCGAACCAGCCGATGTGGTCGGCGAAGACGACGGGCTCGTATGCGGGCAGGTCCTTCCACAGGTCGAACTGCCACGCGGCCAGGGTGGAGCCGGCGACGAATCCGCCCAGCGTCAGCACGATCGAGGTCTGCCCCGACCCCACCGCGAACAGCGTGCCGGAGGCGCAGGCGCCACCGAGCTGCATACCGACGGCGAACACGAACGAGCCGAGCAGCAGCCCCACGCCCAGCGGCCCGCCGGAGGGCTCGGGCACCGACCCGAACAGACCGGTGTCGGTGCCGATGACCAGCGCGAACAGCGTCGCCGTCGTACCCAGCAACAGCGCGTGGGCGCGCAGCCCGGAGCCGTTGCCCACGGCCACGAACTGCCGCCACGCCGAGGTGAACCCGAACCGGGAGTGGAACAGGGCCACGCCCAGCGCGAGGCCGAGCAGCAGCAGAACGCCGGGCTTGGCGCCGTACGAGGCGAAGACGAAGGAGGCCAGCGCTCCGGCGATCAGCAGGCCGACGACGAGCGGCAGACGGCGTACGGGCGGAGCCGGGGGCGCCGCGGGCCGGGGCCGGGAGGTGGGGGAGGGGGCGAGCAGGGACGCGGCGGGGCGGGGGGTGCCGACGAGCGGATCCGGGGGTGCTGCGGTCACAGCGGGCTCCGTGAGGGTGAGCGGTGGGGTGGAGAGGAGCCGGGGTGGCACGACGTACGCGGCGGGGCGTACGGGCGTGTGCGGGGCGCACGGAGGCGCACGTCACCTCGGGAACGTCCGGGGGAAGCGGACATCAGGACACCGGCGCCGTGCGGTGCGCTGCGGCGCGGGCGGCGGGCTTCAGCGGGGACAGAGCCCGTCGTCGACGCACCAGGCCGAGTTCGCGAACAGCGCGAGACAGAGGAGGCGTGCGGGTGCGGACATGGCGTCGAGGGTAATGCGTGGACGATGCACGCGGTGATGCCGTTCCGTCATGTGGACGCCGGGGTGAGACGGGCGGGATGCGGCGGTGGAGACGGTACGGGGTGCCGCCCGTGGCCGGTTCGAATCGGACAGACGGGCGAGGGTCCGCGCCAATGGCCACCTTCTGGCCCAGTCTCCCGTCGCCTGCATGGGCCAATGGTGCAGCGTTCCAGTGCTCTGTTGAGCCAACAGTAGTGTTGATGTTGTCATAGGCACGTCGACGGCGCTGCGGATTTCCGCGGCGCCTTTTTGATGCGGAAACACGGCACCGCGGCATCACCTGACCGCACCGTCCGACCGCGTCGCCGAACCGCATGCACCGACCGGATCACCGAACCGAAGGACAGAGTTGAACGCAAAGGGGTGGGAGACCGTGCTGAAGAGGGTGTTCGTGGCACCGGACCCGGGACGGCTGCGGCTGCGCAGCGCCGCCAGGGCCGTCGTGGGCGTCGGCCTGGCGGTGGCCGTGTGCGCCGCCGTCGGCCACTCGCTGGTCGGTGCCGTGGTGGGCGGGGTCGCCGCGCTGCTCGCCCTGTTCACCGTCGCGGACACGACAGTCCGCGGCCAACTGGTTTCCACGGCCCTGCTGCCGCTGGTCGGCTTCCCGGTCCTCGCCGCGGCGGCGATGCTGCACGACTACCCCCTGGTACGGGACACGGCCTTCCTCGCCATGGTCGGCCTCGGCGTGTACGCCCGCAGGTGGGGGCCTCGCGGCAACGCCCTCGGCATCTTCGCGTTCATGTCCTTCTTCGAGGCGCAGTTCCTGCGCACGGTGCCCGAACAGCTGCCGGAGCTGTACGCGGCCACCGCGCTCGCCCTCGCCGCCTGCTCGGTCGTCCGCTTCGGCCTGTGGTGCTACGAGCGCCGTACGCCCCCGCCCGCCGTACCCGCCCTCCCCGGCGGCACGGGGTTCGCCCGCGCGACGACCCGCCAGGCACTCCAGGCGACCGTCGCCGGGGCCATCGCCCTGCTCGCGGGCCAGCTGCTCTCGCACGAACGCTGGTACTGGGCCGTCGGCGCCATGTGGTGGATCTTCGTCAACACCGCCTCGCGCGGCGAGACCGTGGTACGCAGCTTCCGCCGGATGCTCGGCACGCTCCTCGGCATCCCCGCCGGCCTGCTGATCGCCGTACCGCTGCACGGAGCCGTGGCGCCCACCGCCGCGCTCATCGCCGTCTGCGTCTTCTCGATCTTCTACGCGTCGCCGGTCTCGTACACCTGGAACATGCTCGCCGTGACCCTGATGGTCGGGCTGCTGTACGGACTGCTGGGCGTCCTGGACCCCGGCCTGCTCGCGCTGCGCCTGGCGGAGACCGGCGTCGGCGCGCTGAGCACCGTGCTGGCGGTCCTGGTGGTGCTGCCCGTCACCACGCACGCCACGACGGACGCCTGGGTCCAGCGCGCCCTGCGCTGCGTGCACCACTGCACCGCCGAGGCAGCGGCGCGCATCGCCGGCGCCGAGAACGCCGACCCGGCGCCGCTCGTCGCCGAGCTGGAGATACTGCTCCGCCGGGTACGGCTCTCCCTGTCCCCGCTGGTGCACCCGCTGGCCCCGAGGCGCGCCCGCAAGGCGAGGGCGCGGCAGGTGCTGGCGCTGCTGGACGACTGCGCCCGCGAGGTCCGGGGGCTGGCCTCCATCGCCGCCGACCCGGAAGCGTCGCACGATGCCCGTCTGACGGCCGCCTGCCAGCGTGTGGAGGCCGCGGTCGAGGCACTCACCACGCCCCGGCAGGCCCACGGGACGACGGCCGCCGCCGCGGTCACCGCCCCGCACCCGGCCGGCCTGGAGCCCGCGCTCGCCCACCTGCACGGCCTGGAGCGCGCCCTCGCCGAACTGGCCGCTCCGCTGCGCAGCTCCCCGCGCTCGCCGCTGGCCGACGCCTGACGCGTACCGCGGTGGGCGGCAGGGGCGTCCGGTCCGGTCGCTCTGGTCGCTGGTGGGGCTGCCCGGTTCGGTCGATCCGCCTGGTTCGTGCGGTCCGGTCCGTCCGCCGGGTCCGGTCGGTATCCGGAGGCCGGTGCCCGGCGGCCTGTTAGCGTCGGCGCGTACAACTCCGTACGGCACGCAGGGCGGACGAAGGGCAGGCGCAGCGCCGATGAGTACGACAGGCAGCGGACAGCGGGCGTACATCGGGTCGTTCACGTCGGCGGGCGGGCGCGGCATCATCACGGCGGCGGTCGACGCGGAGACGGGCGCACTGACCCCGCTGCACGCCACGGACGAGGTACCCGACCCGAGTTACCTCGCCCCCGCGCCCGACGGCCGCCACCTCTACGCGGTGAGCGAGACCTCCGACGGCGCGGCTGCCGCCTTCGCCCTCACCGAGGAGGGGCCGGTGCCGCTCGGCGCCCCCATACCGGTGGGCGGCGCCGCCCCCACCCACCTCACCCTCTGGTCCGGGCACCTGCTGACCGCCAACTACACCTCCGGCAGCGTCAGCGCACTGCCCATACGGGCCGACGGACGCCTCGCGGGACCGGCCGCCGTGCTCCAGCACGAGGGCAGCGGCCCGCACCCGGACCGCCAGGAAGGCCCGCACGCGCACGCCGTGCTGCCCGACCCCACCGGCCGCTGGCTGCTGAGCGTCGACCTGGGCACCGATTCCGTACGCGTCTGCGAACTCGACCCGGTGAGCGGAAAGCCGGCCGTACGCGACGAGGTACGGCTGCGTCCGGGGAGCGGGCCCCGGCACCTCGCCTTCCACCCGCGCGGTGACCACGCGTACGTCATCAACGAGCTGGCCTCGACGGCCACCCCCTGCCGCTGGGAAGCCGCCACCGGCACCCTCACACCGCTGACCGAGACGCCGGTCCTGCCTCCGGAGGCGGACGGCAATTACCCCTCCGAGCTGGTCGTCTCGCACGACGGCCGGTTCGCCTGGGCGGCGAACCGGGGGCACGACAGCATCTCGGTCCTCGCCATCGAGGCGTCGGGAGCGGGTTTCTCCCTGGTCACCACCGTGCCGTGCGGAGGGCACTGGCCGCGCGACCTGACGCTGCACCCCGGAGGGCGGCACCTGTACGCCGCCAACGAGCGCTCGGGCGACGTGACCTGGTTCGCCATCGACGCCCGGACCGGGGTGCCGGAGGCCGGCGGTTCGATCGAGGCGCCGGCCGCTTCCTGCGTGGTCTTCGTCTGAGGCGGGCGGCGGGCGGCCGGTGGTGGGCTGCGCGTCGTCCGCCCTACGGGTGGTCTGCCGCCTGCCGCCTGCCGCCTGCCGCTTGTCGCGCGGAAAGCTGAAGGGCCGCTCCCGGCCTTGGGGAGCGGCCCTTTTGCGATGGCGACGACTGCAATGCCCCTGACGCCCACGACATCGCGACGACGAACTGCCGACGGGCGGTCAGACAGCCGGACGGGGCGGTTCACGGTCCGCCCGCAGGGGCGAGCCGGTCACCGCCTTCGGGGTCACCGTACCGGCGCGCCCTGCCCCGCGGACTGCAGCGTGATGCCCACCGCCGACGCGTAGTTCGACAGCACCAGGCGGCCGACCGTGCCGTACGCACCCAGGGGCTCCGCCGCCGAGCAGCCCGCTTCCGCTGCCGCCGCCCCCACCAGGCCTTCGGCGATCTCGGGGCCGATCAGGTACGGGGCCAGGGCCAGCTGCCGCGAGCCCGAGGTACGCAGCTCCTCGGCCGTACGGGCGATCGCCCCCTCCTCGTCCAGCGCGGCGGCCAGCACCGGCACGGCCAGCCGGGCGGACAGCAGCATGCCGGTGATGCCGGCGGCCTGCACGGCCTCCTCACCTCCGACGGTGGCGAGGATGATGCCGTCGGCGGCCGTCGCGACCGTGAACAGGCGCGCCCGGTCGGCGCGGGCCAGACCGGCTTCGGACAGGCGTACGTGCAGGGCCTCGGCGAGCAGCGGGTGCGGGCCGAGGACATCGGTCAGCTCGGCGGCCGAACCGCTGTTCATGATCGCCTGGCGTATCCGGCGGAGCAGCGCGCTGTCCGGCCCGGCCAGCAGCGGCACGACCACCGCGGGCGGACCCTGCTGCTCGGGCTGCGAGCCGTCGCCCGTACGGGCCTTGTGCTCGGCGGCGGCCTGCGCGAGCACGGCCTCCAGCGCGGGGTACTCCGCGTCGCCGCCGTCCACGTAGCCGATCCGGGCGTCGAGGCCGGGCAGCTCGGAACGGGCGATGCTGGTCACCTCCGCCGCCAGGCTGCGCCCGGCGGAGTTGGGGGTGCCGGGTACGGCGAGGACCAGGGTGGGCGCGCCCTCGGGCGCGGCGACGGGCTCCGGTCGGCGGTGCCGACCGGACTGCCGCGGGCGCGGCATTCGTACAGGCAGGCCGGGTGCGGCGCCCGAGCTCGGAGAAACTTCGTCAAAGCGGGGCGAGCCGGGTGCGGGCCCAGTGGGGGAACTCATGGCGTCGCATGTTAACGCCTCAGGGGTCCTCCGCGCGGCGGGAGGGTTCGGTCGGGAGGTATCCGTCCCGATTTATCCCGCGCGCCGTATGGCCTGGTCAGAGCCCGAATCGAGCGGGGGTGCGACCGCGCGGGACGGCTCGGCCGGGGGCGCGGCGGCCCCGCCGCGCGCCCCATCCGCGCATCGCCCGCGGGCTCCCCGCGGCTCACCTCGGGGCGGTGCCGCCGGGCCTCGGTGGTCGGCGCGGTAGTTGGCGGGGGTGCTGGAACGATCCGCCGGACGATCCACAACAACTTACGGAATTCGGAATTAACGGCGGCGCCGGGTGCGCGGTCGCGGCGGAACCGCGTACGGCCTGTCGGGGATCTGCCGGCCGGAACCGCGTACGGGTGCCGGCCGGAACCGCGTACGGGTCTGTCGGCGGGCACCGCGTACGGGTCTGCCGGCTGGAACCGTGCATGGTTCTGCCGGGCCGGCGGGCACCGTTCACGGGTCGCCGGACGGGAGCCGTGCCCGGTCTGCTGGACGGGAACCGCGTCCGGCCTGCCGATGGCCACCGCGTACCGGCTCTCTGGGAGCCGACTGCACTGTCGGTCTGCTGGTCTGCTGGCCTGCGCCGGTCTGCCGGTCTGCCGGTCTGCTGGCCTGCCCCGCCTTCCGGGTGCGCCAGGTACTGCCCACTCTCCCCGGGTCCGCCACCTGCCCCGCCTCACCGGGCACCGCAAAGGCCGCCCCGCCCCACTCCGCCCTACCCCGTGACCCGCAACAACTTCTCGTCCGTGGGGAGCAGCAACCGGTCGGCGGCGAGGGCCGCCGCGACGCGCAATGCGCCGTCCAGGGGATCGCCCGCCGCCTCCACGCGGCGGGCGTGCGGCAGCAGCGCCTCGAACGCGGCGCGCAGCGGGGTCAGCAGAGGTTCGCCGAGGTGCAGGAGGCCGCCGGTGAAGGCCACCGCGCTGCCGGCCGCCGGGGGACAGACCGCCGCGGCCGCCTCCGCGAGGTGTCGCGCGGCCTCGCTCAGGATCGCCGCCGCCACGGCGTCGTGCCCGGCGCAGGCCGCGACCTCCGGCGCGAAGGACGCCAGTACCGCGGGCCGGTCGGCGCGCGGGTACAGCACGCCGGGCAGTTCGGCCGCCGGACCGAACACCGCTTCCATCCGGTCCAGCAGCACGGCCGAACCGCCCGCCCGCCCGTCGTGGGCACGCAGTGCGGCGTCCAGTCCGGCCCTGCCGATCCAGGCACCGCTGCCGCAGTCGCCCAGCAGGTGGCCCCAGCCGTCGGCGCGATGCCAGCCGCCCGCCGGGTCGAGGTCCGTGCCCATCGCTATCACGCCGGTTCCGACGGCGACGACGGCTCCCGGTGCCTGGCCGAGCGCCCCGGCGTACGCCGTCACCGCGTCGGCGGCCAGCGCGAGACGCCGTACGCCGAACGCTTCCGCCAGTGCCCCGGGCAGCTCCGCCCGCAGCTCCCTGCCGAGCGTCGCCATGCCCGCCGCGCCGACGCACACGGCGTCGAACCGCCGGGCGCCGGTGTCCCGCATCAGGTCCTGCGCGGCGGGCACCAGCTGTTTGAGCAGTTGGTGGGCGTCGATGCCGTTCGGGCCGGTGCCGACCGGTTCATGGGAGGTGTACGAGGCGAGCGGCCGCGCGTCCCCCTCGTCCGCGCGGGCGACGGCGACCCGCAGGCCGGAACCGCCCGAATCCACACCGAGTACGAAACGGGGCGACGGGCGCGGCGCACTGCCCCGGGACTCAGCCAAACCCGCGCGCGTCCTGCTTGAGCGCGGTGTCCACGGTCAGCGCCGTGGCGACGACCAGGCTCCGCAGCGGCTCGGGAAGCTGGACATGCAGCTGCAGGACGTAGTTGTCCGCGGTGGTGAACATCGTCTTGGCCAGGCCCTCCCAGGTCTTCGTGATCCGGGCGACCTCGGTGTCCGTGTGGTCGACGATCGCGAAGTTCCAGGCGCGCCAGTTCTCCGCCTTGATGGCGCCGATCTGCTGCCCGTTCGCCATCATCGCGAAGTTGATCTTGCCGATGGCGTTCTGCTGCACGATCTCGCCGACCTGCTGCCCGTCGGGCCGCTCCACCAGCACCTTCGACTTGATGAACTTCGCCGGGCGGGTCAGCACCAGCTGCGGCTGCCCGTAGGTGTCCCGGATCTCCAGACGGTGCGTCATGTACTGGTCGAGGCTGGAGACGAACCGCAGCACCTTCTTCGCGGTGCTCTGGCCGACCTGGACAACCGTGCCGAGGGTGTTGCCGTGCTGGTCGAAGACGCTGTACTCGTTCGTCACCTCGATCAGCTTGGCCTTCTGGTTCACCACCAGGACCGGCTCGGTGAACAGCGTCCCGCCGCCCTGGGCGGAGGTGGCGACACCGGCCTGCTGCTGTACCTGGTACCGCACCTGACCAGGGTCACCACCCGGCTGTCCGTACCCCGGCTGCGCCCCCGGCATCGGCTGCCCGCCGGGCATCGGCTGACCCTGCTGTCCGACCTGCTGCCCGGCCTGTGGCGCGTACTGCTGCGGCATCGGCTGCCCGGAAGCCTGCGGCTGGGGCGCGTGTCCCGGCCCGGGGCCCACCTGGCCGTAGCCCTGCTGACCGTACGCCTGCTGCCCGTACGGCTGTCCGCCTTGCTGCTGCGAAGCGTGCTGCTGAGGACCGCTCTGCTGCTGCGCCTTCTCGTACGGCTGCTGCTGAGCTTGTTGCTGCCGGTCCTGCTGCGGCACCTGCCGGCCCGCCTCGTCCGGGGCCGGAGACTGCTCCTGGGCCTGGCGGCCCGGGTGCGTGTGCTCGGTCCACCGGGAGCCGTCCCACCAGCGCAGCCGGTCGGGCGTGCCCTGCGGGTCGGCGTACCAACCCGCAGGGATGTTCGCGTTCGTCATGCGGGCACACTATCCCGCAGGATCAGGGCAGTCTCCAGTCCACCGGCTGCGCGCCCAGCCGCACCAGCAGGTCGTTGGTCCGGCTGAACGGGCGCGAGCCGAAGAAGCCCCGGTCGGCCGACATGGGGGAGGGGTGCGAGGACTCCACCGAGGGCAGGTCGCCGAGCAGCGGCCGCAGATTGCGCGCGTCGCGGCCCCACAGCACCGACACCATCGGGCGGCCCCGCGCGACCAGCGCCCGGATGGCCTGCTCCGTGACCTCCTCCCAGCCCTTGCCCCGGTGCGCCGCCGGTTTGCGCGGCGCCGTGGTCAGTGCCCTGTTGAGCAGCAGGACACCCTGTTGCGTCCACGGCGTGAGATCACCGTTGGACGGCCGCGGCAGCCCCAGGTCCGAGGCCATCTCGCGATAGATGTTCTCCAGGCTCCCGGGCAGCGGACGGACGTCCGGCGCGACGGAGAAACTCAGCCCCACCGCGTGCCCGGGGGTCGGATACGGGTCCTGTCCGACGATGAGCACCCGGACGTCGTCGAAGGGTTGTTGGAAGGCGCGCAGCACATTGCTGCCCGACGGGAGGTAGGTACGCCCCGCGGCGATCTCCGCCCGCAGGAACTCGCCCATCTTGGCGATCTGTCCGGCGACCGGCTCAAGTGCCTTGGCCCAGCCAGGTTCGACGATTTCATGAAGAGGTCGTGCAGCCACGCCGTCACCCTACTGGCCGCAAGGTGATCCACTTCAACCGATGGCCTGATCCGCCACCCGGACCAGCCGTCCGAACCCTCCCGCCGAGCCCCCGCCCCCTTCTCCCCGACCCCCTCTTCCGACTAACGGACCATCACCCCCCCGCCCATCACCTTCCGCCCATCACCTTCCGCTCATCGCCTCCCAGCCGTCACCTCCTGACCGTCATCTCCCGCTCCTTCCCCGGCTCACCCAATGGCCGCTGCCCGTACGCACAGCACGTCCGGCAGGTGCGCGGCGAGCTGCTGCCAGCTGTCGCCGTCGTCCGCGCTGGCGAAGACCTCCCCGTTGCGGTTGCCGAAATAGACGCCCGCGGGGTCGGAGCCGTCGACGCACAGCGCGTCCCTGAGCACCGTGCCGTAGTGGTCCTCCCGGGGCAGGCCGTCGCTGAGCGCCTCCCAGGTCGTGCCGGCGTCCTCGGTGCGGTACACCCGGCAGCGGTGCTCCGCCGGGACCCGGTCGATGTCCGCGGTGATGGGGAAGACGTACGCCACGTCGGCCCGGCGCGGGTGGGCGGCTGTCGCGAACCCGAAGTCGGAGGGCAGGCCGCTGCCGATGTCGGTCCACTTCGCGCCCGCGTCGTCGCTCCGGTAGACGCCCCAGTGGTTTTGCAGATAGAGCCGGTCGCGGTCCACCGGGTCCTGGGCGATCTTGTGCACGCACTGTCCGAACTCCGGGTCCGGGTCGGGCAGGAACACCGCCTTCACTCCGCTGTTCGACGGGGCCCAGCTCCGGCCGCCGTCCTGCGTACGGAACACGCCGGCGGCGGACACCGCGACCGTCACCGCGTCCGCGTCCCGCGGGTCCGTGATCACCGTGTGGACCGCCAGGCCGCCACCGCCGGGCACCCACTGCTCGCGGGACGGGTGGTCCCACAGCGAGCGGACGAGCTCGAACGTCTCGCCGCCGTCCGCCGACCGGAAGAGGCCGCCGGGCTCCGTGCCCGCGTAGACCACGTCGGGGGCGGCCGGGCCGGCCGGGTGGAGCTGCCATACCCGCTCCAGCGAAGTCCCCGTGTCGGATGGGTACTTGACGGGCGGGCGGGTCGGCTCCCGCCAGGTCTCGCCGAGGTCGTCGGAGTGGAACACCGAAGGGCCCCAGTGCGCACTGTCCGCGCCGGCCAGCACCCGGGGTGTGGGGCGGCGGGTGTCGATGCCGATCGAATAGACCGCCTGCGCGGCGAAGTGCGGCCCGTCCAGCTCCCAGTCGCCGTGCCGTCGCCGGCCGATGAAGAGCCCTTTGCGCGTGCCCACCGCGAGTAGTACGTCTGCCTTGCCGGATGTCATGTCGAACACCTCCGGGACGCCGTTGTCTCAGGTACCGCTCAGTCTGCACCCGACCACTGACAACGGCCGTCCGGCACGCTGCCCACGCAGGTCAGAAGGCATCGGGAGGCAGGCCGACGGGGAAGAGCCGGCCGCCCCGACAGAAAAAGGACCGGCCCCCTGTCGCCAGGGGGCCGGTCGCTCGCCGTCGTCCGCCGCGCGGCGCCGCGTTCGCTGTTTCTCGCCGCCGGCCGGTCGCCGGTCGGCTGTCGTTCGCCGCGCCGCGGGCCGTGCCGGATCAGCGTTGCTGGTTGCGGCCGATGGTCACGCGATAGATCGCCAGGACGATCACCGAGCCGACGATGGCCGCGATCCACGTGGAGAGATGGAAGAACCCGTTGATCGACTCCACGCCGAAGATCACCTTGCCGAGCCAGCCGCCCAGCAGACCGCCGACGATGCCGATCAGCATGGTGACGAGGCACCCACCCGGGTCCTTACCCGGCATCAGTGCCTTCGCGATCGCACCCGCCAGCAACCCGATCAGAATCCACGCGATGATTCCCATGGCAGCTCACCTCGTTCACAAATAAGATCAAAACGCTTCGACTCTGGTGTTTCCCGGTTTTGCGGATCGAAACACTGCAAGCGCATCGGTTCTCTGTGCGATACCGCGCGCCGGTCGTCGCCGCCACATTTCAGGGCCGCCACCGGCGCCGCCGCGTGTCCCGCTCGTACGGCTGCGGATCGGGGTACGTGAGCAGCTCCAGTGTGCTCCCCCAGGGAGTACGCAGATACGCGAACCGGTTGCGCGCCCCCGCCTCCGGGCCGGGCAGGGGCCGCGGGGGCCCGACGGATGCGGCGCCCGCTTCCTCGGCCCGCGCGATCGCTGAGTCCAGGTCGTCGACGTAGCAGGCCAGGTGCTGCCACCCCAGGTCGGACGGGACGGCGGGCGCCTGCTGCCGCGGCCCGGCGAACTCGAACAGCTCGATCCCGGGGCCGTTCGGGAGGGCCAGCATCCGTATGGCCACCTGAAGGGCGCCCTCCGGCACTCCGAGCCGCCGCTCGGTGTCCTCGCCCCCGTTGGGCCCGTCCTCGCGGCGCAGTGTGTCGTACAGCACCTCCGCGTCCAGCGCCGAGACGAAGAAGGCGGTTGCCGTGTCGAGATCGGGAACGGTGACGCCTATGTGGTCGATGCCGCGCGTGGCCATGTGCGCCCTCCTCGGGGTGTCGCGATGGCGAACGGGGGAGTTGCACCTGCGTACGTCCGGCGGAGGCCGGTCCGCACGGTCGCGCGCTCCACGGGCCGCCGACGCCCGGTTTTCACCCTGCGCCACCGCGCGTCCGCGCTCACCTCGGGGCGTCTGTGGGCGTCAAAAATCGCTCGTAAGGGCGGCGTCGGTCGCCCTATCGTGAGCCGATCGGCCCAGGGCTGCGCCCGGTGGGCCGAGCGGTCGGCCGCGGCGGTACGGGGGTACGTCGCGAGCCGGGCGGCGCCGTGCCGCGAGGCGGCGCGACGTGCGGGGTCGGACCCACCATGGGCCGGCCCCGTTTTCGCATTCCGGCCCGGTGCGGCGCGCCGGGCCACCCGCCCCGCCGGGCCACCCGCCCCGCCCGGACGAGCGGCTCCCGCCGTCCCGACGAGCGGCTACTTCCCCCTCTTCCCCCTGTGGGTCCCCCTCCATCAAGTACGAGAACCATCGTAGTTTGACAAGCTACGTACTACGAGGGCTATCGTACGAAGCGTCAGGTAGAAGCAACCCCAAACGCGGGAGTCCGTCGTGAGCGCACTGTTCGAGCCCCTCACCCTCCGGTCGCTGACCATCCCCAACCGCATATGGATGGCCCCCATGTGCATGTACTCGGCGGCGCCGGACGGACCGGACCAGGGCGCGCCCAACGACTGGCACTTCCAGCACCTGGCCTCGCGCGCCGTCGGCGGTACGGGGCTGATCCTGACCGAGGCGACGGCGGTGAGCCCGGAGGGGCGCATCAGCCCGTACGACCTGGGGCTGTGGAACGACACGCAGACCGCCGCGTTCCGCCGCGTCACCGACTTCCTGAAGGCGTACGGTGCGGTCCCCGGCATCCAGATCGGCCACGCGGGACGCAAGGCCTCGACCGAGCGCACGTGGGTGGACCGCGGGGCCCCGATCGCCCCGGGGCAGGGGTACGGATGGCAGCCGACGGCCCCGAGCCCGCTGGCGTTCGACGAGCAGTCCACCGTGCCGGAGGAGCTGTCGGCCGAGCGGATCCAGGAGATCGTCGGGCAGTTCGCCGCGACCACCCGGCGGGCGCTGGAGGCCGGCTTCCAGGTGGTGGAGATCCACGGTGCGCACGGCTACCTGATCGGCGAGTTCCTCTCGCCGCACACCAACCGCCGCACGGACGAGTACGGCGGCTCGTACGAGAACCGCACCCGCTTCGCGCTGGAGGTCGTGGACGCCGTACGGGCCGTGTGGCCCGAGGAGCTGCCGGTGCTCTTCCGGATCTCGGCGACGGAATGGCTGTCGGAGAACGCGGACGACGAGCGCGAGGGCTGGACGGGCGACGACACCGTGCGCTTCGCCGCCGACCTGAAGGCGCACGGCGTGGACCTGCTGGACACTTCCACCGGCGGCAGCGCGCCCGGCGTGAAGATCCCGGTGGGGCCCGGCTACCAGGTGCCGTTCGCCGAGCGGGTCAAGAAGGAGACCGGGCTGCCGGTCGGCGCGGTCGGCATGATCACCGAGGCCCAGCAGGCCGAGAAGATCGTCACGGACGGCCAGGCGGACGTGGTTCTCATCGGCCGTGAACTGTTGCGCGACCCGTACTTCGCCCGCAACGCCGCCCGCGAACTCGGCGCCGACATCCACGGCCCCGACCAGTACCACCGTTCCTGAACAGCGTCGGGCGGCACCGCCCGAGCGACGCGTACGCGCCGTGCCGGACTCTCCGGCACGGCGCGTTTTCGTGTCGGGGCCCGTACGGTCGCCTGCCAATACCTCGCGCCCCAGGGGTGCTGGGGTGGAACGAAGTGCGTCAAATACGCACAAAGACACCTCTGGCGACGCCGTGTGAAAGCCGAAACGGGCGGCGGGTTAGCATCTGAGCACCGCCTAGCTCGAAAGATGGACCTGTGACTGTCAACGAGGACTCGTTCACAAACTGGAAGAACCGCGAGGAGATCGCGGAGTCGATGATCCCGATCATCGGGAAGCTGCACCGGGAGCGGGACGTCACGGTCCTCCTCCACAGCCGCTCCCTGGTGAACAAGTCGGTGGTCAGCATCCTGAAGACCCACCGATTCGCGCGCCAGATAGCCGGCGAGGAGCTCTCGATCACCGAGACGTTCCCGTTCCTGCAGGCTCTCGCCGCCCTCGACCTCGGTCCCTCCCAGATCGACATCGGCCGGCTCGCGGAGACCTACAAGACCGACGGGCGCGGACTGTCGGTGACGGAGTTCACCGCCGAGGCCGTCGCGGGCGCCACGGGTGCCAACAAGATCGAGTGCCGTGAGGGGCGCGATGTCGTCCTCTACGGCTTCGGCCGCATCGGCCGCCTCGTCGCCCGTCTGCTCGTCGAGAAGGCCGGCTCCGGCAACGGCCTGCGGCTGCGCGCCATCGTCGTCCGCGGGGGCGGCGGCCGGGCCGCCGAGGACCTCGTCAAGCGGGCCTCGCTGCTGCGCCGGGACTCCATCCACGGCCAGTTCCAGGGCACGATCACCGTCGACGAGGCGAACAGCACCATCATCGCCAACGGCAACGAGATCAAGGTGATCTACGCCGGCGACCCGTCGGAGGTGGATTACACGGCGTACGGCATCAAGGACGCCATCCTCATCGACAACACGGGCAAGTGGCGCGACCGCGAGGGGCTGTCGGAGCACCTGCGCCCCGGCATCGACAAGGTCGTCCTGACCGCGCCGGGCAAGGGCGACGTCCCGAACATCGTGCACGGCGTCAACCACGAGACGATCAAGCCGGACGAGCAAATCCTGTCCTGCGCCTCCTGCACCACCAACGCCATCGTCCCGCCGCTGAAGGCGATGGACGACGAGTACGGTGTGCTGCGCGGCCACGTCGAGACCGTCCACTCGTTCACCAACGACCAGAACCTGCTGGACAACTACCACAAGGCCGACCGCCGCGGCCGCTCGGCGGCGCTCAACATGGTCATCACCGAGACCGGTGCCGCCTCCGCCGTCGCCAAGGCGCTGCCCGACCTCCAGGCGAAGATCACCGGCAGCTCGATCCGCGTGCCGGTGCCGGACGTCTCGATCGCGATCCTCAACCTCCAGCTCGCGCGCGAGACCACCCGCGACGAGGTTCTCGACCACCTCCGTGACGTGTCGCTGACCTCGCCGCTGCGGCGCCAGATCGACTTCACCAGCGCCCCCGACGCGGTCTCGAACGACTTCATCGGCTCGCGCCACGCCTCGATCGTCGACGCCGGTGCCACCAAGGTCGACGGCGACAACGCGATCCTCTACCTCTGGTACGACAACGAGTTCGGCTACTCCTGCCAGGTCATCCGCGTCGTCCAGTACGTGTCCGGGGTGGAGTACCCGACCTACCCGGCCCCGGTGGTCTGATCCGCCCGGCCGTCCCGGACCGGCGGTCCGGGACGGTGGGACGGCAAAGCGGCAGCGGGGCAGCGACCCGCCGCAGAGAAGTGCGGGTGGGCGTCCCGCGGGCGCCCGGGGGGTGACG
>NZ_JBHWHY010000007.1:206793-240809 GCF_042732265.1 Streptomyces sp. NPDC059788
CCCGGGTTGGTATTTCCCGCCCGCGGCGCCGGTCCCGGGGGGCGGGGTGGGTGGATGTGAACTGCGGCTGGGGGGCGGCGCCCGGCCCTTTATTTTGGGGGGTCGCCGTCCCGCTGCCGCCCTGTCGGTGAGGAGGCGTCAGCACCGTCCCTCGCCGTGAAGGGGTGTCACCACCGCCCCTCACTCTGAGGAAGCGTCACCACCGCCCCTCGCCGTATCGACGGTGCAGCTCGCTGATCTCCTGGTCGTCGCGAGCGGCCATGGAGCGCGTACGCCGCACTCCGGCTTCTATGACGAAGAGCACGAGCCCGCCGACGACAACCGAGACGAGCAGCAGCACCACCACATATTCCACATACACCTTCTACCCAGCCCCCGGCGATTCAAGGAGGCCGTGTCCGGACAGGCGGACGGGCCCGCCGGTCACCGGTCACGGCGGCTGGTGGAAGGAGTACGCATGGCCGCAGGCATCGCACGCGAAGCGGCCGTTGAGTCCGTCGTTGGCCGTCTGACACCGCGGGCACGGCGCGGTGGTGAAATACTCCGGCCACCGCGCGGCCACATCCCCCGTACCCGCGCCACCCATACCTGGTTCGGTTTCCGTCATCCGGACGCTCCACAGTTGCACGACCATCCGCCATCCGGTCCTTGAATGACCTGAGCACCACACCGGCTGCAATACATGACAGCTCCTAGGCCCGTACCACCACCCCGCACCCAGGCCGAGTACACCCATCTCAACATCGCCACGCCGTTTTCTGGAGAATGTCCGGAAACGGCGTGGCGTACCGGGGCGACGGCGCCGCACCGCCATCGGGAGCCCGTTCCGACGCCCACTGTCCCACCGGAACGGCCCACGGCAGGCGGTCCCGCCCTACGGGCGGTCGGCTTTCGGCCACAGCGGAGTGGAGGAACCTACCGCCCGGGGCTCGGGAAGCTCAGACGAGCGTCTCGCCGCCGTCGACGGTGAGGGTCTGGCCGGTGACGTAGGGGTTGGCCATGAGGAAGAGGGCCGAGGCGGCGGCTTCCTCGGCGGTACCGAAGCGGCCGAGGGGAGCGGCCGATCCGGCGGCCGCGACGGCTTCGTCGGAGTCCAGTCCGGGGAACGAGCGCAGAAGAGGGGTGTCGATCCGGCCGAAGCGGACGGTGTTCACGCGCAGCCGGGCGGGAGCGAGTTCCACGGCGAGGGCCTTGGTGAGGGTCTCCACGGCGCCGCCGGCCGCCAGCGGGGCGGCGATTCCGGGAAGGGGGCGGACCACGAGGATTCCCGAGCTGAACGTGAGCGAGCCTCCCGCGGGAAGCCGGGTCGCCGCCGCGCGGGCGACGGCGAAAAGCGCCTGGAGGCGGGAGTCGAAGGCCGTACGGATGTCGTCCGCCGAGAGTCCGGTCACCGGTCCGGCGCCGACCGTGCCGCCCGAGGTGACGAGGACGTGGTCGACCTGCCCCGCCCTGTCGAAGGCCTCCGTGAGGGTCTGCTCGTCGCCGCCGTCCCCGGCGACGCCCAGCACGGCGTCGTCGGAGTCCTCGGCGGGGCCCGCACCGCGCACCCGGGCGACGGCGGCCTTCAGCCGGTCGGGGTCACGGCCGACCAGTACGACGCGGGCACCGACCGAGCGCAGCAGGACGCCCGCCGCCAGTCCGATGCCCGAACTCCCGCCGACGAGCAGGGCGGTCGTGCCGGACAGGGCGCTCGGCAGCGGTGAACGAACGGGGATGGGAGTCGCATCACTCACGGGGAACCCTCTCGGTGAAACGGACCATCTGGTTGTTCTGTCGCCCCTGATACTGCCAGGCGCGGGGCATCGGCGACGGGCCGGTACCGTCCGTCTTGCGTGCGCGTTTCCGGTTGCCCCGCGGCGGCTGTCGCCCGTGGGGCGCGGTCAGTTGGGCGAGGTCCAGGTCTCCGGCTGCCACAGGCCGGCGCGGCGCAGGGACTGGGGGCAGTGGCGGTATATCTCGTCGATGTCGAGGAGCAGGGCGAGAGCGGGGCGCTGCCCCTTGACGGCCAAGGCGTCGAAGAACGGCGCGTCGGTGAGGATGCGGGCCCTGCCGTTGATGCGGAGGATGTCCTTGCTGCCGGGTATCAGGTAGAGCAGTCCGGCGTGCGGGTTCTCCAGGATGTTGTGGAAGCTGTCGGCCCGCCGGTTCCCGGGGCGGTCGGGCAGGACCAGCGTGGTGTCGTCCAGTACGTGGGTGAAGCCCGGCCCGTCGCCCTTGGGGGAGACGTCGCAGTTGCCCTGCGCGTCGGACGTGGACAGCAGGCAGAACGGGGACCGGTCGAGGAGATCGAGGTCGTCCTGCGTCAGCCGCTGGGTGACCTTGTCGATGACCAACTGGTGCGGTTCCCCGAGCAGTTCGCGGAGGTGCTCGGCGGAGTGGAGCTCGACGTGACCCGTGCGGCCGGTGGCGTCGGAGGGGGCGGGGGACCGGTCGTGGCCGGTGGCGTGCTGGTCGTGGGTGGCGGCGGTCGGCAACGGGAACTCCTGGAGGGGCGGTGGGCAGGACCGGGCGGAGGGCTGGCTTCCGTTTCCGGCGTCTCGGCCGGCGAGGGGCGGCGTTAGGCTTACCTTACTTGAGTGCCCGGTGGGGTCCGTGTGGCGCGTGTTCGACCTGCGGGCCTGTTGGCCTCTGGACCTGCCGGCCCGCGGCGGCACCGGCCGCGCCCCGACGAGCGGCCGGAGTCCGCTACTGCCACACGATCCGCGTCGCGGGATCGGGCGCGTATGAGCAGTACGCGCCCGTCCGTACGCTGCGTTCCAGATGCAGCCCCAGGACGGGCGCGTGCGCGGAGATGCGCTTCACCGCGGCCTTCAGGGCCTTCGTGACGCTCAGCCGGGCCCGCTCGCTGTCGGACGCGGCCCGGCGGTCGCGGCCCCCGAGGCCGACGGCGCCGGCGAGCTGTTCGGTCACGGCGTCGAGTTCGACGCGGGCCTGTTCGGCGCGGCCGGTGTCGTGGAAACGTTCGGCCTCGTCCAGTTCCTCGGCCAGCTCGCGCAGGCGCCTGCGGTAGGCGGCCTTCGCCCGGGCGTCCAGGGCCGGGCCGGCGTCGCCCGCCCCCGGGTACGCCGGTTCCCGCGCTGCCGGCGGCACGCCGCGGGCCGGGCCGCGGTCGGCCGCGGCCAGCTCGCGCGCCAGGAACTCCCGGTCGGGTTCGGCGAGCAGCCGGGCCAGATAGCCGAGCCCCACCGTGTGCTTGAGGTGGACGACGTGGCCCTCGTGGGCGAGCGCCCAGTAGTCGCCCTGCTTGTGCAGCGAGGCCTGTTGCGGCGCCACCGTGCGGGCCTTCCGGTTGCCGGACGGCTCCGGCGCGACGGGCGGCGGGAGCGGCGGGTCCGTACCCAGTTCGGTCGCGGTGGCCAGTTCGGCGGCGTCCAGTGACCACTGCCGCCCGCGATCGCGCGCCGCCTCGAAACGCCGGTCGCCCAGTGCCGTACGCGCCTTGGCGATACCGGCCGCCCGCCATCCCTTGTAGAAGGACAGCAGCGCGGCACCGGACTTCTTCCGGGCCGTGTCCGAGGCCCCGAACAGCGCGGCGGACTGCTCGTAGTGGTGTTGCGACACGGCCAGCATGGCGGTGATCTGGAAGACCTCGGCCAGGCCCCAAGCGGCGTCGAGCTTGCGGAACAGGCGCAGCGCCTCCCCCGTACGGCAGCGGGCTTCGTGGACGTCGCCCAGGCCCCAGGAAGCGGTGGCGAGGGTCAGTTCGGCCCAGGCGATGCTCTTCGGCTCGCCCGCCTCGCACAGCAGGCGGAACGCGGTCCTGCCGTGGTGCTCCGCCTGCGCGAAGTCGCTGCGGGTGACCTCCACCATGGCCAGGAACAGGTACGACCAGCCCATCAGCCACGGCTCGTCGGTCTTCAGGGCGGCCGCCAGCGACTCGCCCAGCGTCTCCGCCGCGGCGTCCGCGTTGCCCAGCAGGAGCGCGCCGAACCCCAGGTACTGCAGGGCGCACACCAGGCCGGGCAGGTCGCCGTCGCGCCGCGACAGGCGCTCGGCCTCGGAGCACGACAGCCAGGCCCGTTCCAGGTCCCCCTGGATCACCGCGAGGAGACCCAGCCCGTTCAGCGCCCGTACGCGCCCTTTGGCGGCGGCGGCGTGATCGGCGTCCAGTGCCCGTTCGAGCCAGACGCGCCCCTCGGCGTAGTGGCCCTGCAGGTCCCAGAAGGAGGCGAGGGCGCCGGCCAGGCGCACCGCGCCGTCGACGTCGTGGGAGGTCATGAGCCATTCGAGAGCGGCCCGCAGGTCGTCGTGCTCGGCCTTGAGCCGGTCCAGCCACACCGCCTGGCGCGGGCCCCGGAACCGCTCCCAGGCCTGCTCGGCGAGGTCCTGGAAGTACGCGGCATGCTGCGTGGACGGCGAGGCGAGCCCGCCGCGCTGCCGCAGCCGCGCGAGCCCGTACGCGCGCAGGGTCCCCAACAGCCGGTACCGGGCGGGCGACTGCTGGGGGACGACCGTCACCAGCGATTTGTCGACCAGCCGCAGGACCAGGCCCCCGAGGTCGGCGGTGCCGGACTCGTCCGCGGCCACGGCCTCGGCGGCGTCCAGGGTGAAGGCGCCCGCGAACACCGACAGCCGCTCGAACAGGATCTGTTCGGGATCGCTGAGCAGGGCGTAGCTCGACTCGACCACGCTGTCCAGCGTCCGGTGGCGGCGCAGCGGAGCCCGGGTCTCCCAGGCCAGGAAGCGAAACCGGTCGTCCAGCCACCTGCTGAGCTGCGCCGGGTCGAGGGCGTTCGCGCGCGCCGCGGCCAGTTCGACGGCCAGCGGCAGCCCGTCCAGCTTCCGGCAGATGTCGGCCACCGCCGCCGCGTTCGCCGCGGTGACCGCGAACCCCGGCTCGACGGCCGCGGCCCGGTCGGCGAACAGGCGCACCGCGTCGTACTCCAGGATCTCCGTACCGCCGACGTGTGCCGGGGGTGTGGCGAGGCCCGTGACCAGCCAGAGCGCTTCGCCGGGGATGCCGAGGCGCTCCCGGCTCGTCGCCAGGACGCGTAAGCTCCGGCAGGCGGACAGCAAGGGGAGGACGAGCTGCGCGACCGCTTCCACGAGATGTTCGCAGCAGTCCAGCACCAGCAGCATGGCCGCGTCGCGAAGCCGCTCGGCCAGTACGTCCGGCAGTGATCTGCCCGCCTGCTCCTGTACGTCGAGACCGGCCGCGACGGCGTGGGCGAGCAACTGCGGATCGCCCAGCCCCGCCAGGTCCACGAAGCGCGCCCCGTCCCGGTAGCGGGACGCGAGGCTCGTGGCCACCTCTATGGCGAGGCGGCTCTTGCCCGCGCCCCCGGCTCCGGTCAGGGTGACCAGCCGGTTGTGTTCCAGACGTGCACAGACCCCGGCAGCCTCCCGCCGACGACCGACGAAGGTCGTCAGCGGCGCGGGGAAGTCTTCCGGTCCTCCGGCAGACACCATGTTCGACGCTCCAACCGAGCGGCGCATCGAGGCGCACCCCCCGCTCGCGAGAATAGGTTCGCGCCCGCTGGCGAAACAATCGAAAACAGGTTCGTTCCTCGCGGGTAACGGGCCCGACCTGTGGGTTGTATACGGCGGTGACGGACCGGCCGGTTGCGGGCGGGGACTGCGGCGCCCTCGGTGAAAGGGGAGCCCGGAGCGGCGGCCCGCGGCGGTGGTCCGGCCGCCGTGGTCGTACCGCCGCTACGGCCTACGGCCCCGCCGCGGAGCCCGGCCCGGGGTAGTTCATCCGCGCGTTACTTGAATTCTCACAGTGTCCCGGCTCCGTTCACGCCCAGGTCGGCGAGGGACCCGATCCGCCGGGCCCCGGAACCCGCTACTCCGAGGAGCTCACGTGGTGGGAAAATCCGCCGAGGCGCCAGCAGCCGGAACAGCCACAGACGCCGACCCGGGCGGGCCCGTCGACCCGGCCGGGCCGCCCGCCCCCGTCACCGTCCTCGCCGCGGTGCTCGCCGACGTCCTGCGCGTCGAGCGCGTCCCGGCCGACGCCCACTTCTTCACCGACCTGGGCGCGGACTCGCTGCTCATGGCCCACTTCTGTGCCCGGGTCAGGAAGCGCGCGGGCCTCCCGTCGGTGTCGATGAAGGACATCTACCGGTACCCGACGATCACCGACCTGGCGGCTGCCCTCGCCGACACCACCCCGGAGCCGGCCGCGGACCGGACCGCGGCCCTCGCGGCGCCCCCGCCCGCGGCCCCGGCGTCACCCGGGCCGACGCGCCGGAGCGCGCGCCCCGTCGGCACGCCCGGGTACGTCCTCTGCGGAGCCGTGCAGTTCCTGACGTTCCTCGGCTACTCCTACCTCGCCGCCGTCGTCACCGCTCTCGGCTACGACTGGGCGTCCACCGCGTCGGGCGCGGGCGGCATCTACGTGCGGGCGGTCCTCTTCGGCTCCGTGAGCTTCCTCGGGCTGTGTGCCCTGCCGGTCCTGGCCAAATGGCTGCTCGTCGGCCGGTGGACGCCGCGGGAGATACGCGTCTGGAGCCCGGCCTACTTCCGCTTCTGGGCCGTCAGGACGCTGGTCCAGACGAACCCGCTGGTCCTGTTCGCCGGTTCACCGCTCTACGTCGGCTACCTGCGGGCCCTGGGCGCGAAGATCGGGCGGGACGTCACCATCCTGTCCAAGCACGTACCCGTCTGCACCGACCTGCTGACCGTCGGGGACGGTACGGTCATCCGCAAGGACGCGTACCTCACCTGCTACCGGGCGCACGCCGGGGTGATCCGCACCGGCACGGTCGTCCTCGGCAGGGACGTGCTCGTCAGCGAGGCGACCGTGCTCGACATCGGGTCGTCGCTGGGCGACGGCGCCCGGCTGGGCCACGCCTCCTCCCTCCACCCGGGCCAAACCGTGCCCGCCGGGGAGCACTGGCACGGCTCGCCCGCGCAGCGCACCGACGTGAACTACCAGCCGCTCGCCGCGACCGGCCGCAGCGCCCCGCGTACCCCCTACGCCGTCCTGCAACTGCTGACCATGCTGCTCGTGTATCTGCCGCTGGCCATCGGCGGCGTGGGCATGTTGCTCGCCGAAGTGCCGCAACTGGCCGCCCTCGTGGACTCGGGGCCGCTGGCCCTGACGAGCTGGTCGTTCTACGGCGAGGCGCTGGTGGCGTCGTTCGCGCTCTTCTTCGGCGCGCTGCTCGCCGGTCTGCTCGCGGTGGTCACCCTGCCCCGGCTGCTCCACCTCGTCATCGAACCGGGCCGGGCCTACCCGCTGTACGGTCTGCACTACTCGCTGCACCGCACGGTCGCGCGGATCACCAACATCAAGTTCTTCACGACGCTCTTCGGCGACAGTTCCTACATCGTCGGCTACCTCGGCCGCCTCGGATACGACCTGTCCCGCGTCGAGCAGACGGGGTCGAACTTCGGCACGGGCGTCAAACACGAATCCCCGTACCTCAGCTCGGTCGGCAGCGGAACGATGATCGCCGACGGCCTGTCGATCATGAACGCGGACTACTCCCGTACCTCCTTCCGGCTCTCCCGCGTCACGATCGGACCGCGCAACTTCCTCGGCAACACCGTCTGCTACCCGCCGGGGGGCAGGACGGGCGACAACTGCCTGCTCGCGACGAAGGTCGCGGTCCCCCTCGACGGCCCCGTCCGGGAGGGCGTCGGCCTCCTCGGCTCGCCCAGCTTCGAGATCCCGCGGTCCGTCGAGCGCGACGCCGCCTTCGACCATCTGCGCGACGGGGACGAGCTGCGGCGCCACCTGGCCGCAAAGAACGCCTACAACCTGCGCACGATGGGCCTGTTCCTGCTGGCCCGGTGGGGGCAGGTCTACCTCCTGACCCTGCTCGCCTGGGCCGCCACCGACCTCTACCACTCGCTCGGCGCCGCGGCGATCGCCCTGGCCTCCGTCCTCGGCGTGCTGCTCACCGTCGCCTACTCCGTGGGTGTGGAACGCGCCGTCACCGGCTTCCGGCGGCAGAGCCCGCGCTACTGCTCGATCTACACGCCGTACTTCTGGCTGCACGAACGATTCTGGAAGCTCCACGCGGCGCCCCTGCGCCTCCTGAACGGCACCCCGTTCAAGAGCCTGTTCTGGCGGGGGCTGGGCCTGCGGCTCGGACGGCAGCTGTACGACGACGGCTGCGACATACCGGAGCGGTCTCTCGTCACCCTCGGGGACCACTGCACGCTCAACGTGGGCAGCACCATCCAGTGCCACTCCCAGGAGGACGGCACCTTCAAGTCCGACCGCACCACCGTCGGCTCCGGCTGCACCCTCGGCGTCGGCGCCCTCGTCCACTACGGCGTCACGGTCGGCGACGGCGCGGCGCTCGCGCCCGACTCCTTCCTCATGAAGGGCGAGGAGGTGCCCCCGGACGCGCGGTGGGGCGGCAACCCCGCCAGGGAGATGCCCGACGACCACGCCCCGCCCGCCCGGCCCGTCGGCCAGGACACCGCACGCGCCGCACGGAACGGTTCACCGGCGGCCCACCACACCGAGCGTACGGACTGAGCGGAGGAAGCCCGATGGCAAGGTCAGCACAGGAAGCCGACCGCGCGTTCTGGCGCGGCGTGCTCGACGGCGGCGGCTTCACCGCCGTCCCCCGGTGGACCCGCAGCCCCGTACCGGGCGTGGCCGAGCACGCGGCAGTGGTACCGGCCGGACTCGTCACGGCGCTGCAGCGGGTCGCGGACGAACTGGCGGTGCCGCTGCGCTCCGTACTGCTGGCGGCACACGCCAAGGTGCTCGCCGCACTGACCGGCGAACCGGAGATCACGACCGGGTACACCACGTCGGAGGGAGGACGGCCGCTGCCCTGCCGGCTGACGGTCACCCCCGACTCGTGGCGGGCCCTGGTGCTGCACACCCGCCGGGCCGAGTCGCGGCTGCTGGCCCACCAGGACTTCCCCGCCGACCGGCTGGCGCGTGAACTGGGGCTGACGGAGCCGCTGTTCGAGACCGTCTTCGACCCGCACGACACCGGTCTCGGGCTCCCCGACGGCCTCGTCCTGTCGGCGGGCGTCGCCCTGCGCCGCGGCCGTCTCACCCTGCGCCTGCGGCACCGCACCGACGCGCTCGACGCGGAATGCGCCGCCAGGATCGCCGGATACCACCTCACCGCCCTCGCACTGATCGCCGCCGACCCGCACGCCGGGCACGCCCGCCAGAGCCTGCTGTCCGCCGACGAACTCCGCCACCAGCTCGAAGGACTCGCCGGCCCCCGCAGGGAGCTGCCGGACCGCCGCGCACACGAACTCTTCGAAGAGCGGGTGGCCGCACACCCCGACGCCGTCGCGGCCGTCCAGGGCGACCGGAGCTGGACGTACGGCGAACTCAACGCCCGCGCCAACCGGATCGGCCGCGCCCTGCTGGCCCGGGGCCTGCGCCGCGAAGGAGTCGTCGCGGTGGTCACCGAGCGGAACCTCGACTGGATGGCCGCCGTCCTCGCCGTCTTCAAGGCCGGCGGTGTCTACCTGCCGATCGAGCCGCATTTCCCCGCCGACCGCATCGCCACCACGCTCTCCCGCGCCGGCTGCGCCCTCGTCCTGACCGAGCCCGGCAGCACCACCACCCTCGACCAGGCCCTGAAGTCCCGGCCCGGGGTCCGGGCCCTGACCATCGGCACGGCGTACGGGGAGCGGCACACCGGCGCCGGTACGAACGGCGATGCGGGCACCGGCACCGAACCGAACGCCGACACCGGCACGAACATCGGCATCAGCACCGGCACCGACCCGGACAAAGACCCAGGCCTCGGTATCCGCGTCACAGCGGACCAACTCGCCTACATCTACTTCACCTCCGGCTCCACCGGCGAGCCCAAGGGCGCGATGTGCGAGCACGCCGGTCTGCTCAACCACCTCTACGCCAAGATCGACGACCTGGAGATCGGCCCCGGGCAGGTGGTCGCCCAGACCGCGCCCCAGTGCTTCGACATCTCGCTGTGGCAGCTGATCGCCGCGCTGCTCGTCGGCGGCCGGACCCTGCTGGTCGAGCAGGAGGCGGTGCTGGACGTCCCCCGGTTCGTCGACCGGATCACCGAGGGCCGGGTGAACGTCCTCCAGGTCGTACCGTCGTATCTGGAAGCCGTGCTGTCCTACCTGGAGCAACACCCCCGCGACCTGCCCGACCTGCGGTACGTGTCCGCGACCGGTGAGGCGCTGAAGACGGAACTGGCGCAGCGCTGGTTCGCCGCCCGGCCCGGCACCGCCCTGGTCAACGCGTACGGTCTGACCGAGACCTCGGACGACACCAACCACGAGGTCATGCGGCGCGCACCGGACGGGGCGCGGGTGCCGCTCGGCCCGCCCGTCGGCAACGTGCGCCTCTACGTCGTCGACGCGCACCTGACGCCGGTCCCGCTCGGCGCCCCCGGCGCGATCGTCTTCTCCGGCGTCTGCGTCGGCCGCGGATACGTCAACGACCCCGAGCGCACCCGCGCCTGCTTCGGCAGCGACCCCTACCGGCCGGGCCAACGCCTCTACCAGGGCGGCGACTTCGGGCGCTGGCGGCCCGACGGCAAGCTGGAGTTCCTGGGCCGCCGGGACAGCCAGGTCAAGGTCCGGGGCTTCCGGATCGAGATCGGCGAGATCGAGAACGCCCTGCTGCGCGTGCCCGGCGTCCGCGACGGCGCCGTGGTCGTCACCGAACGGGCCGGTCACGGCGCGCGCCTGGTGGCGTTCTACTGCGGCCCCGGAACCCTCGGCACCGACCTCCTGCGCGGCCGGCTGGCGCGGTCGCTGCCCGCGTACATGGTGCCGTCGGCCTTCCACTGGCGCGGCGGCACCCTGCCGCTGACCGCCAACAGCAAGACCGACCGCAAGGCCCTCGCGGCCCTCGCCGCCGGACTCGACGAGGCGGACGGCCACCGCCACACCCCGAACACGCCCACCGAACGGCGGCTCGCCACCGCGTGGGCCGAGACCCTCGGCATCCCGCCGGACCGCATCGGCCGCCTGGACCACTTCTTCGACCGGGGCGGCACCTCGCTGGCCGCGGTGAAGCTGGCGATCCTCCTGGACCGCGCGGTCTCCCTCAAGGACGTCACCCGGCACCCGGTCCTCGCCGACCTCGCGGAAGTGCTCGACAGCAGGACCCGGCCGGCTACGGGGCTGCTGCGGCCCCTGGCCGAACCGGACGGCGCGCACGCGGCCGCCCTGGTGTGCTTCCCGTGGGCGGGCGGCGCCGCTGCGGACTTCCAGCCGCTGGCCGACGCACTGCGGGGGAGCGGACGGGCCGTCTACGGGGTCGAGCTGCCCGGCCGCGACACGCCGTTCGACCCGTCCGCTTCGCCCTCGCGGCTCGTCGGGCAGGCCGCCGAACAGATCGTCGCCGAGACCGCCCGGCTCGGACTGACCGAAGTGCTGCTGTGGGGGCACTCCTCGGGGGCCGCGTACGCCGTGGAAACGGCCAGGCTGCTGGAGAAACGCGGCACGGGGGCCCGACGGCTGTTCATCGCCGCGCAGCTGCCCGGCGACAGCGGCAGCAGGCGTGTCACCTCCGGCGAAGCAGCCGGGCGGACCGACGCCGCGATCGCCGGCGCCCCGGTCGCGGACGGCGGTGTCCGTACCGATTCCACCAGCCCGGACGCACCCACGGCAGCACTGCCGGACAAGCACCTCGACGCAGTCTCCCGGCACGACCGCCGCACCGCGCACCACTACTTCGCCGACGCCCTGACCGCCCCGCCCGCCGCAAGGCTCTCCACGCCACTCACCGCAGTCTTCGCCGCGGACGACCCGCAGACGGAACGGTTCCGGCACCGGTACCGCGACTGGGGAGCGCTGGCCGAGCACGTCGACCTGTACGCCCTGACGGCAGGCGGCCACTTCTTCCCACGTACCCGGCCCACCGACACGGCGCGTGCGGTACAGCGCGCTGCCGAACTCCTCGCCTCCTCCTGAAGGCGCCGAAGCGACCAGACCGCCCGCCACTCATCCGAAAGGGCCTCCCATGCCACACCCTTCCTCCACCCCGCCACTCGATGTGAACCTGCTCCCCGGCATGCCCCCGGTCCTCCTGGCCGAGCCCACCGGCGACGCCGCGAGCTGGGCCGCCGGATACCGGGACACCCTGCGCGCCCTCGCCGTCGAGCACGGCGCGGTCCTCGTCCGCGGCCTCGGGCTGCGCGACGCCCACCAGGCCGGCGCCGTCTTCCGGCACCTGGCCACCGGCCTGCTGACGGAGCGGGAGGCCTTCGCGCCGCGACGGGAGTACGCCGACGGCGTGTACTCCTCCGCGAAGTGGCCGTCCTACCAGCCGATGTGCATGCACCATGAACTCAGCTACACCCTGGAGGCCCCCGGCCTGCTGCTCTTCGCCTGCCTGACCGCGCCGGGCAGCGGCGGGGCCACCGCGGTCGCCGACGCCCCGGCCGTCCTCGACGCGCTGCCCAAGGAGCTGACCGAACGCTTCGAGCAGGAGGGCTGGCTGCTCACCAGAAGCTACAACGACGAGATCGGCGCCTCCCTCACCGAGGCGTTCGGCACCGACGACCGCCTCGCCGTCGAACGCTACTGCCGCGGCCACGCCATCGAGTTCGCCTGGCAGCCCGACGGCGGCCTGCGCACCCGGCAGCGGCGCAGCGCCGTGCTGAGCCACCCGGTCACCGGCCACCGCTGCTGGTTCAACCAGATCGCCTTCCTGAACGAATGGACGATGGAGCCCGAGGTGCGGGAGTACCTGACGGACGTGTACGGCGCCGACGCGCTGCCGTTCAACACCCGCTACGGCGGCGGCGACCCGATCGGTGAGGACGTGGTACAGCTGCTCAACGCCGTCTACGAGGCGCACACCGCGCGCGAGCCGTGGCAGGCGGGCGACCTGATGCTCGTCGACAACGTCCGTACCGCGCACAGCAGGGAACCCTACGAAGGGGCGCGCGAGGTGCTCGTCGGGATGACCGACGTGGTGCACCCGACCGTCTGCGCCCCCGCGGGCGAGGCGGTGGCCTCATGACCCTCACCAGCCCCGCCGGGACACCCGCCGGACCGGACGGCCCGCACGTACCGCCCTTCGCGGTGATCTCCGGCGCACAGGTGCAGAGCGCCCTGCGGGGCCGCGAGCAGCAGGTCGTCCAGCTGGTCGAGGACACCTACCGGCTGCACGGCGACGGCGGCACGAGCAACCCGCCGTCCTACTTCCTGCGCTTCACCGACCGCCCGGACTCCCGGATCATCGCCCTGCCCGCCTCGATCGGAGGGCAGGCCCCCGTGGACGGCCTCAAGTGGATCTCCAGCTTCCCGCGGAACGTCGCGGCCGGCCTCCCCAGGGCCTCGGCCGTGCTGATCCTCAACGACCACGCCACCGGCTACCCGTACGCCTGCCTGGAGAGTTCGATCATCAGCGCCACCCGGACGGCGGCCTCGGCGGCAGCGGCAGCCGACCGGCTCAGCCGCGGCCGGCCGCGCCCACGGCGCGCCGGATTCTTCGGCACCGGTCTGATCGCCCGCTACATCCACACCTTCCTGGCCGCCACCGGCTGGGAGTTCGACACGATCGGACTGTACGACGTGTCCGCCGACAGCGCGGCGGGCTTCGGCAGGTACCTGGAGGCCTCGCGGACGGACCCGGAACGCCGGCCGGCCACCGCCGCCACCCGCGTCACCGTCCACACCGACCCCGAAGAGCTGATCCGCGCGAGCGACCTCGTCGTCTTCGCCACCGTCGCCGCCCGGCCGCACGTCGCGGACCCGGCGTGGTTCGCGCACCACCCGCTGGTGCTGCACATCTCGCTGCGCGACCTGGCCCCCGAGATCCTGCTCGACGCGGCCAACATCGTCGACGACGTCGACCACTGCCTGAAGGCCGACACCTCGCCCCACCTGGCCGAACAGCTCACCGGCAACCGCGATTTCCTCGACGGGACGCTGGCGGACGTGCTGGCCGGCCGGGTGGTCGTGCCCGGTGACCGGACGGTGGTCTTCTCGCCCTTCGGCCTGGGGGTGCTCGATCTCGCCGTCGGCGCCTTCGTCCACGACGCGGTGGCCCGCTCCGGCGACCTGCGCGTCATCGACGACTTCTTCCACGAACTGCGCCGGTACGGGTGACAGCGGCGCCGGTACAGAGGAACCGGCCGCGCCGTCCCGGCTGAACGACTGCGTGCACTGAACGAGGGGGGACCACGTGCCAGTCATATCCTTACCCCTGGACTTCAACGAGGAGGACCTCTACGTCGACCTGCGGGAGACGTTCGGGTACCCGCTCTTCCTGAAGTGCGAGGGCTTCAACTTCGCCGGATCGATCAAGCTGAAGGCCGCGACGGAGATGGTCGCGGCCGCGGAACGCGACGGTGTGCTCACACCAGGCGCCACCCTGGTCGAATCCTCGTCCGGGAACCTGGGGGTGGCGCTGAGCATCATCGCGGCCAGCAAGGGATACCGCTTCCTGTGTGTGACGGACGCCCGCTGCAATCTGTCGGCCCGGCGGATGATGGAGGCACTGGGCAGTCAGGTGCACGTCGTCACCGAGCCGGACGCCCGCATGGGCTTCCTGGGCGCGCGCATCGACTACGTACGCAACCTGACCGCCTCCGACAAGAACTACGTCTGGCTCAACCAGTTCACCAACGCCGACAACTGGCGGGCCCACTACCGCAGAACGGCACCCGCCATCGCCCGGCAGTTCCCGCTCCTGGACGTCCTGTTCGTCGGCGCCGGCACCACCGGGACACTGATGGGCTGCGCCCGCTACTTCCGCAAATGGCACCGCCCGGTGCGCGTCATCGCGGTCGACAGCGTCGGCTCGGTGTCCTTCGGAGGCGCGCCGGGCCGCCGGATGATCCCCGGTCTGGGCACCAGCGTGCCGCCGCACCTGCTCGACGCGTCCTTCGTCGACGAGGTCATCAAAGTGGAGGAGAAGGACACCATCCGCACCTGCCACCGCCTGGCCGCACGCGGCTTCCTCTTCGGCGGCTCCACCGGCACCGTCGTCAGCGGCGCCACCAGCTGGCTCACCCGCCACCACCCGCACCGCTTCACCGCCGTCGCCATCGCCCCCGACCTGGGGGAGCGCTACCTCGACACCGTCTACCAGTCGAACTGGCTGCAGGACCTCTACGGAGAGGACCTGCTCACCGCCGACGGACTGACGGGCGCGCGGTCGGCCTGACCCGCCTCCGCCGCCGTCGCGAGCCCCGGCCGTAGGCTGACCGGCGCCGGGAAACCCGGGGCGTGGGCAGCCCGGGCCGGGGTACGCGAGCGGCATTCCGGAGGCGGAGAAGGGTGGACGACGTGCGCAGTGTGGGTGTGGAGGAAGAGCTGCTGCTGGTGGACGCCCGTACCGGGGAGCCACGCGCCCTCTCGGCGGCCGTCCTCGCAGCAGCCTCGCAGGACCCCCTGGGCAACGAGGAGGTCTTCGAGAGCGAGCTGCACCGGCAGCAGCTGGAGTTCGCCACCCGGCCGCAGACGGACATGGGGGGCCTCGACAAGGAGATCCGGCGGTGGCGGGCGGAGGCGGCACGCCACGCCGCGGGCCTGCAGGCGTCGGTGGCCGCCCTGGGCACCTCCCCGCTGGAGGTGAACCCGACCATCGGCAGCGGCGAGCGGCACCGGTGGCTCGCCGAGCACTTCGGCCTCACCGCACAGGAACAGCTGACGTGCGGCTGCCACATCCACGTCTCCGTGGACGGTGACGAAGAGGGCGTGGCCGTGCTGGACCGGATGCGGCCCTGGCTGGCCGTGCTGCTGGCGATGAGCGCGAACTCGCCGTTCTGGCAGGGCGAGGACAGCCGGTACGGCAGTTACCGCAACCGCGTCTGGGGGCGGTGGCCGTCGGCCGGGCCGGTCGAGGTGTTCGGATCGGCCTACCGGTACCACGAACAGGTGGACGCGATGACGGCCAGCGGCGTACTGAAGGACGCGGGCATGGTCTACTTCGACGCGCGCCTGGCCCGCTCGTACCCCACCGTCGAGATCCGGGTCGCCGACGTCTGCCTGGACCCGTCCACCACCGTGCTGCTGGCCGCCTTGGCCCGGGGCCTGGTGGAGACGGCGGCACGCCAGTGGCGGGACGGCGTCCCGCCAGCGCGCCACACCGTCTCGCTGCTGCGCCTGGCGACGTGGCGGGCCGCCCGGTCCGGGCTGGAAGACCAGCTCGTCCACCCCGTCACGATGCGCCCGGCCCCGGCCGAGGCCGTGGTACAGGCCCTGTTCGACCACGTACGGGACGCCCTGGAGGACAGCGGCGACGTCCTGGCCGTCCAAGAAGCCCTGGCCACCCTGCTGAAGACGGGCAACGGCGCCCGTGTGCAGCGGGAGCTGCTGCGCAGCACCGGCAGCCTGCGGGGCATGGTCACCGAGTGCGTACGCCGCACCCTCGACTGACACGGAACGCGGACAGCGAGTCCGACCAACTTGCTGGCTGAGGCGCCCACTTCGCCATTTTCACCGTAGCCGAGCGGGCGCCCGGGCACATCGGCCCGGCGGCCGATGCCCGCGCCGCCGCCCGCTCCCTAGTCTGTGGCGCCGACGCGGCACGGCCGCGGACAGGAGGGGACATGCGCGAGCTGCGGAACAAGGTCGCCGTGGTCACCGGCGCCGCGAGCGGAATCGGGCGGGGCATGGCCGAGGCGTTCGTCGACGAGGGAATGCGCGTCGTGCTGAGCGACGTGGAGGAGGCGGTGCTCCGTTCGACGACGGCGGAACTACGGGACGGCGGGGCCGACGTGCACGCCGTCGTCACCGACGTGGCGCAGGTGGACGACATCACCGCGCTCGCCGATTCCACCCTGCGCACGTACGGCGCCGTCCATGTGCTGTGCAACAACGCGGGTGTCCACACCGGCAGCAAGCCGAGCTGGACGAGCACCCTCGACGACTGGGCGTGGGTCCTCGGCGTGAACCTGATGGGGGTCGTGCACGGTCTCCGCACCTTCCTGCCGGTCATGATCGAACAGGACGAGGAGGCGCACATCGTCAACACCGCGTCGATGGCCGGCCTGCTGACGGGCGGTTCGCTGTACGGGGCGACGAAGACGGCCGTGGTGTCCCTGTCGGAGACGGTCCACCTGGAACTCGTCGAGGACGGCCGCAAACCGCGGATCTCCCTGCTCTGCCCCGGCCTCGTGAACACCGGCATCTACCTCTCCGGGCGCAACCGGCCGGCCCGCTTCTCCGACGCCGGCCCGTTCCCGGACGACTGGTCGTTCGACGCGGCCCGTAAGGCCTTCGAGGAATTCGGTGTCCGCCCCCGAGCCATCGGCGACCACGTGGTGCGCGCCATTCGCGAGGAGCGCTTCTACGTCCTGACGCACCCGGAATACGAGGAGCACATCCGGCACCGCACCCGGCAGATCCTCGACGGCGAGAACCCGACGCTGCTGCCTCCGCCGGGGCGTTGACCCGGTGCGGCCCGGCAGACCCCGTGGGGTGGCGCGTCGGGCCGCGTCCGGGCCGGGCCCGGGGGCGCGGGGCTGCGGTCGGCGGGGGAGTGAGGTCCGTCCGGCCGACCGTGGGACCGCGGGGCCTACAGGATCTTCTGGCCCGCTTCCAGGCGCTGGAGGGCGGCGCGGGCGGCGTCGACGAAGTCCCAGAAGATCTGCTTCTGGTTCTCCTTGCGCCCGTCGGCGCTGTTGTCGGGGAACATCGACTCGCGCAGCGGCGTGGTGATCTCCAGCTGGGCGCCCTTGCCGAGCATCGTACGGTTGGCGATGTTGTCCGGGTCGGTGCCCGCGAGGTCGGCGATGCCGGTGGCGTCCTGGGCGCGGATGCCCACCGCCTTGAACTCGGCGATCAGGTACGAGCGCAGCGTGGCGTTCAGGCCGCCGACGAGGACGGCGGGGGTGCCGCTCGGCAGCTGGGCCTGCTCGGGCTTGCAGCCGTGCAGGCTCAGGGCGTTCAGGCTCCCGGCGCACAGCGAGCGGGCGACGTGGTCGTCGCAGTGGGTGGACGTGACGTGGAGTTCGCCGTTGTCCTTCTTACGGATGCCCTCGAACATCCAGTAGTCGTGGACGGGGCCCTGGGGCGGCTTGGGCGCGAGGTCCTTGGGGTGGTATCCGGCGATGGCCAGGCACAGCTCGGAGGTGCCGGTCTCGATGCCGCCGCCATGCGGGGCGAGGATCACCGACCGGGCGAAGCCGGAGCGTTCGGTGCGGCTGTCGTCGAACATCGCGTGGCGGCGGTGGCGGCGGGCGTAGTCCGTGCCCTCGACGACGGAGGGGTCCGCGTACAAAGCGGTGTTGGACGCGAAGTTGTCCTTCCGCGCCGCGGCGTAGGCGTCCCGCGCGGTGATCCCGGTGAGGAAGGGGGCCGCGGCGGTGGCCGTCGCGGCGGCGAGCAGGGTGCGTCTGCTGGGGGTGGACATGGCGGAAATGGAAGGCATGACGGGCATGATGGGACCTTTCCAAATTGAATCGCATTCAGAAGTACGGATAAGTCATACAGGGCCCCGGGCACGTCGTGCCACTGTCCGAGGGTGTTACACGGACCGCTGCCCGTCCGCCGGCGCGGTCGTGACGACGGCTCGGGCGGCGGGCCGCCGGTGCGTCACGCGTCCTGCTCCTGGCCGGCCGTGGTCGCGGCGGACCAGCCGGCGAGCAGCTTCAGGCCGTCCGCGGCGGCGGTTCCGGGGGCCGCGCTGTAGACGATCACGCACAGACCGCTCTCGTCCGGCAGGTTCATGGTCTCCTGATCGAGCTCCAGATCGCCGACGAACGGATGGTTGAGGCGCTTCGTGCTGTCGCGGAAGACATGTACGTCCTGGGAGCCCCACATCACCCGGAAGGCGTCGCTGCGGGTGGACAGCTCACCGATCAGGTTCGACAGTTCCCGGTCGTACGGGTTGCGCCCCGCCTCGATGCGCAGCGCGCCCACGGCGAAGCGGGCCATATGCTCCCAATCGCGGTAGAACCGCCTGGCGCCGGGGGTGACGAACGCGAACCGGGCGACGTTCGCCCCGCAGGCCGGGTCGGCGTACATCTCCGAGTACAGGGCCCGGCACAGCGGGTTGGCGGCCAGCACGTCGAGACGGCTGTTCAGCACGCACGCGGGCAGCTCCGGCATCCCCTCGACGATCCGCGCCACGCTCGGCCGCACCGTCGGCCGAACCGCCCGCCGCCGGGCCCGCGCCGCGGGCGCCGGCCCCGCGGCGCGGGCGAGGTCGTACAGGTACATGCGCTCGGTGTCGTCGAGCCGCAGGGCACGGGCGAGGGAGTCCAGCACGCTGTCGGAGACGCCTTTGAGGCTGCCGCGCTCCAGGCGCGTGTAGTACTCGACGCTCACCCCGGCCAGCGCGGCGACCTCGCCCCGGCGCAGGCCGGGCACCCGCCGCTGCCCGTACGTCGGCAAGCCGGCCTGTTCGGGGGTGACCCTGTCGCGTCGGGAGCGGAGGAAGGCGCTGACTGCGTCCCGGTTGTCCATGGGGCCAGGGTAGGCAGGCCGCGCGTCGGGTGGGGGGCCCTGCCAGTACCCCTCACAGCGCAGTCTCCCTCCGTACGGGCGGCTGCCGTTGCATGGTGGGTGCCCCGGTCCTCCAGGGGCGACCTCCTGCCGGTATCGGCACCACCACAGAGAGAATCACCATGACCACCACCTGGTTCATCACCGGCGCCTCCTCCGGCTTCGGACGACTGCTCACCGAACGCCTGCTGGCCCGTGGCGACCGTGTCGCCGCCACGTTCCGCCGGCCCGGCGCGCTCGACGACCTCCACGCCGAGCACGGCGACCGGCTGTGGACCGCCCGGCTCGACGTCACCGACACCGAACGGGTGCGCCACGTCGTCACCGAGGCGTTCCAGGCACTCGGCAGGATCGACGTGGTCGTGAACAACGCCGGCTACGGTCTCCTCGGCTCCGTCGAGGAGGCGTCCGACGAGCAGATCCGGCGCGTCGTCGACACCAATCTGCTCGGCTCGGTCCACGTCATCCGCGCCGCGCTCCCGCACCTGCGGGCCCAGGGCCGGGGCCGCATCCTCCAGGTGTCCTCCGCGGGCGGCCAGACGACCTATCCGGGCCTGGGCTACTACCACGCCGCCAAGTGGGGCATCGAGGGGTTCTGCGACACCGTCGCCCGCGAGATCGCCCCCTTCGGCACGGCCCTGACCATCGTCGAGCCGGGCGCGACCCCCACCGGCTTCGGCGCCTCGCTCGACACCGCGCCGCCCCTGTCCGCATACGAGAACACGCCCGCGGCCGGAACCCGGCAGGCGTTCCTCGAAGGCCTCTTCCCGGTGCCCAACAGCGCGGAGAAGACCGCGGACGCGATGATCGCCCTCGTCGATTCCGGCGCGACACCGCTGCGCCTCCCGCTCGGCCCCGACACCTACGAGGACGTCCGCGCCGCCCTCACCGCCCGGCTCGCCGAACACGAGGCGCAGCGCGAGGTCGCCCATTCGGTGGCGGCCGCGGTCACCGGGTGACGAAAACCCTCCGCGGCACCGGCGAATAGGACGGGACAACCCTCTCCCGGCAGGCGCAAAAAAGGTGCGGGACGGCCGACCAGCCGCCCCGCACCGGGTACCGCACGCCTGTCCGCCCGGAGGCGGTGACGCTTCAGGAAGTGAACGTCAGTCGTTGACGCAGGTGTTGCCGAAGGTCGGGTTCAGCAGCCCGATGACGTTGATGCTGTTGCCGCAGACGTTCACCGGCACGTGGACCGGGACCTGCACGGTGTTGCCGGACACCACGCCGGGCGAGTTCAGCGCCGCGCCCTGGGCCCCGGAGTCGGCAGCCGCGAGGCCCGCGCCGCCCAGGAGGATGGCGCAGGTTCCCGCGGCGGCAGCGGCAGTCTTGATGGCACGCGACATGGAATGTTGCTCCTCGTACATTGAGAAAAAAGGACAGGCGGCGGCCTGGCGGAGAACACCCGGTGCTCCGCCGCCACGGCTGGCGGGCCGCCGACTCCAATCAACCTGATGTGGCGTCGTTTGTCGTGAGGAACGGAAGGTGTTCACTCTATTTAGGGTGGATCGAATCAGCGTATTAATTCCGGAGGTTGGGGATCGGGCGTCCGTTCCGGTGATGGCCGACATGCGTGTTCGGCAGGGCTGAAGCCTGGCGCCAAAACCCATGAATCGGCTTTTCCCCAGGGCCAGTTCGCGGTCAGTCGGCCGAAGTGTCATTCGCGTGCGCGGAGGTACGACTCCAGCTCGGCGGCCCCGGAGAGCATCGCGCGCCCACGCGCGGACAGCCGGCCGCGCCAGTCGCTCAGCGCGTCCTCCAGCGGCTCCAGACCACCGGCCGCCCGCACCTGGGCGATCAGGGGGGCGATCTGCTCCAGCAGGTAGCCGCCCCGCCTGAGCTGGTGGGTCAGGCGGGCGTCCCGTACGGCGGCCTCGTCGTAGACGCGGTATCCGGTCAGCGGGTCGCGGCGCGGGCGTACCAGGCCCGCTTGCTCCCATTTGCGCAGCGTCGCGGGCCGGATGCCGAGCCTGTCCGCCAGCGGTCCGATGAACGTGCCGCCGGACGCGGAGGCAGAGGCGGAAGCCGACGCGGGCGCCGTGTCGGGCCCGGGCGCCGTGGTGGGCGCCAGGTCGCGCAGGGCGCTCTCCACGGCCTGGAGGGTCTGCCGGTCGTCGAGGAGCTGGGCGTGGCTCTCGTCGATGAGGCGGAACGCCTCGTCGGTCGCCGCGCGGTTCACGGCCCGCATGATCGACGTCGCCGTGCGGTGCCCGTGGCCGGGCGCCAGGGCGAGGAACGCGTCCAGGGCGCGCGCGTGCAGCGGGGTGTAGGTGCGGTAGCCGCTCGGTGTGCGTTCGGCGGCCGGGAGGATGCCGGCCTCCTCGTAGTTCCTGACGGCCTGCGTGGACAGACCGTGCCCGCGCGCCAGGTCGACCGGCCTGAGCCGTACCCCGCTTTGAAGGTTTCGTCCCATGGGTTCGACGATATCGGAAGATATCGCGACCAAAGTTTCAACCGAGGGTTCAACGATACCGTTGAAGGAATGGACACCTGCATCAAGGACATCGCCCACCCCGTCGACGCCGCCGCCGTCATGGGGCTGCTTCCGGCCCGACCGCGACTGCTCGCCCTGGGAGAGCCCACCCACGGCGAGGACATCCTGCTCGATCTGCGCAACGGGCTCTTCCGGCAACTCGTCGAGGAGGAGGGCTACCGGACGATCGCGATCGAGAGCGACTGCCTGCTGGGCCTGGCCGTCGACGACTACGTCACCTCGGGCACCGGCACCCTCGACGAGGTCATGGAGCGGGGCTTCAGCCACGGGTTCGGCGCGTCCGCCGCCAACCGCGAACTCGTACGCTGGATACGGGAGTACAACGACGGCCGCCCCGCCGCCGAGCGGCTCCGCTTCGCCGGATTCGACGGCCCGCTGGAGATCACCGGAGCCGAGAGCCCCCGGCAGGCCCTCACCGCGCTGCACGGCTACCTCGCGGCCCGGGTGGACGCGGACCTGCTCCCCTGCACCGCCGGGACGCTCGATCGCCTGCTCGGCGCCGACGACCGGTGGACCGACCCGGCCGTCATGACGGACCCGGCCCGGTCCGTCGGGCAGACGGCCGAGGCCAGGGAGCTGCGGCTGCTCGCCGACGATCTGGAGGCCCTGCTGGACGCGCAGACGCCGCACCTGATCGAGGTGTCCCGGGACGACTGGGACCGGGCACGCCTGTACGCGCGCACCGCCACCGGGCTGCTGCGCTACCACTTCTGGATGGCCGACACCTCACCCGCCCGTATGACGCGGCTGGTGAGCCTGCGGGACCGGATGATGGCGGAGAATCTCCTCGCCCTCGCCGAGCGGGGCCCGGCACTGGTCCACGCCCACAACGCCCATCTCCAACGCCACAGGAGCACGATGCGCATGTGGGACCAGCCGCTGGTGGAGTGGTGGAGCGCCGGCGCCATCGTGAGCGCGCAGCTGGGCGAGGAGTACGCCTTCGTGGCCACCGCCCTCGGCACCATCCGGCACCGGGGCGTGGACACCCCGCCGCCGGACACCGTCGAAGGACTCCTGTACGCGCTCCCGGAGGACCACTGCGTCGTCGACGCCCTGCGGCTGGCCACCGCTTTCGGGGACACGCGTCCCGCGCCCCGCGTGTCCCCGTACTTCGGTTACGCCGCGCTCGATCCGGCCCACCTCACCGCATTCGACGGGCTCATGTTCGTCAAGGACGTCCCGGACCGCACCGGCGGCGCGCAGGCGGCGTAGAGCGTTCCGCGGCGCCCGCGGACTCCGGAGCCCGGTGCGCGGGGCGGGTGGCAGTCCGCCGCCCGCCCCGTTCGGGTGCCGTCAGTCGCAGCGTCCGGCCGGCCGCGTCCGCGTGACCAGGTCGGTGTAGCCGGTCGTACCGTCCACCCACACCACCTGCCGGCCGCCCGGCGTGGCAGGCCACGCCTGTTCGCCGCGGTTGCAGGACACCCGGCCCCGCTGTCCGCCGTCGGCCGGGAACTGCCAGAGCTTGGACAGTGTCTCGTTGCGGTACACGGTGTCGGGAGTCGCGGCGGCGACGGTCACCGCCGCGTCCGTGGCCACCAGATCGGAGCCGATGAGCGCGTCCGGACCCTCGCCGGGACTGAGGTCCGTCACCCCCGTACCGTCCAGATCGGCGCGGCGCAGCGCCGTACGGCCCGAGTCGTCGTCCGCGGGGACCAGCCAGAAGACGTGCTTGCCGGTGATCGCGGTCGGCCCGAGCCTCGTCGGGGTCCCGAGCTGCCCCATCCGCGTGCGCTTGCCCGTCTTCAGATCCAGCGTCTCCACGCCGAAGACACGGCCGGTGTCGTCGCGGCGGATGGTGCCGTACGCGATCCGGCCGTTCGCGAGGGACGGGTACTTGGTGCGCAGGCCCTGTTCGTCGTCGACCTTCCGCACGGTCGGATCGCTCAGCCGTACGTACCGTACGCTCTCCAGGCCCGGCCGGGACTGCGCCCCGAACACCACCACGTCACCCTCGACCCGCAGGTCGGCTGCGCCGCGCCGGGCGGACCACAGCTTCTTGACCGGACCGCCCGCGATCGGCCGCGCGAGGACGTCCACGGACCTGCGGTTGTACGCCATCCACACCACCGTCCTGCCGTCGGTGGCCGGATGCACGTGGTAGCGCCCGTCGTTGGGGCTCATCAGCTTCTGCCGGCCGCTGCCGTCGGCCGGTCCGGCCCATACCGAGTACGGTTCGGTGCCGTCGTCGTTGGACTTCGAGGCGGCCCACCAGCCGCCGCCCGCCCCGGACGCGGCACCGTCGGTGTTGACCCGGCCCAGGAGCTGGTCGGAGTCGACGCCCATCGCCATTTCCCAGCCGGGCACGATGCCGTGCGCGCTGAACGCCCGCTCGGCGGTGCGCAGTTGTACGTCGGTCGCGCCCAGGGCGCGGGCGGCGGCGAGCACGGCGGCGCGGCCCTCGGTGAAGCCGTCCAGCGGGGTCAGGTACTCGGTCAGCGCCTTGTAGACGATCCGGTCGGCCAGTGTCGTGCCGAGATCCTCGCGCAGGTCCCACAGGGCGCCTGAGAAGATCGTGGAGTTGAGGTGGACGCCGCCGTTGTCGGTGGAGAACGACA
This sequence comes from Streptomyces sp. NPDC059788, assembly GCF_042732265.1. Classification (NCBI taxonomy): domain Bacteria; kingdom Bacillati; phylum Actinomycetota; class Actinomycetes; order Kitasatosporales; family Streptomycetaceae; genus Streptomyces; species Streptomyces sp. NPDC059788. The sequence continues at coordinate 231,163 of NZ_JBHWHY010000007.1, forward strand.
CCCCGAGGAAGGACTTCGAGGTGGTCCGGCCGTCGTTGAGGTCACGGGTCGCGCAGGAGCCCGGGGGCTTGGTCCGGCACAGCGTCTCGCCCAGCAGCCCGGATGCGGGGCTGTCCATGGGAATGCCGTAGGTGTCCGTCTCGATGGCGTTGCCGAAGTAGTCGGCGATGCCCTCGTTCAGGGCGCCGGACTGGCCCGCGTAGACGAGGTTGGCCGAGTGCTGCACGATGCCGTGGGTCATCTCGTGCCCGACGACGTCCAGACCGGCGGAGAGCGCGCGGTACTCGGCGTCACCGCCGCCGTAGACCATCTTCTCGCCGTCCCAGAAGGCGTTGACGTACGGCTGCCCGAACTGCGTCACGCCCACCAGGGAGTTGACGGCCATGCCCCGGCCGTCCAGGCTGTCGCGGCCGTGCCGCTCGCGGTAGTAGTCGTAGACCCGGCCGGCGGCCCAGTGCGCGTCCACCGCGCCCGCCTCGGTGGCCTCCGGGCCGAAGGCCGGGGTGGGCGAGCCGAACTCCGTGATGTCGTACGGCCACGACGGGGAGACCTCGCTGACGTCCTTGCCGCGCGCGTCCCACGTGGACAGCGTGTTCTTGCTGGAGTGGGCCATGCGGGTGCGGTCCCGCATGACGTACGCCTTACGGGACTCCTCGTACGCCACGGGCAGTTCGACGCTCTTCCCGTCGTACTTGACCCCGGAGCCCTTGACCCCCGGTTCCTCGGCCGCCGCGCCGGCGGGCCCGCTCTTCTGTGCGCGGTCCGTCGTTCCGGTCTCCGGGCCGCGGAACGTCCTGATCCCGCTGTACTGGAGCACCGGGAACCCGGACCGCGCGTCGACGTACACCTCGTGCAGCACCGGCTCACCGGTGACCGGGTGGGTGCCCCGCACGGTCACGTGCCGGGTGAGCAGGCCCGCGCCCCGGGGGATGACGACCAGCCCGCGGTCCGTACCGGCCAGCGGTTGCGCGTCCTGCCGGGGCGGCCGCTTGCCCAGGAGCCGGTCCGTGGTCGCGTCGACCGCCCGCTCGACCGCCAGCGTCTCGTCCACCTCGGGCTCCACGCCGGTCCGCAGCCCGGTGAAGTACTTGCCGGAGGTACCGGTGACGACCCGCTCGCCGCCCTTGCGCTCCATCCGCACCACGTACTGCCCGCCCAGGACGTCCACGCCCCGGTGCTTCTGCTGGAGCCGTACGACCTCGTGGCCGCCGGAGTCCACGGTCTGTACGGGCCGCAGGTCACGCCCCGGATCGCCGATGTGGTAGCGGCCCTCCTTCGCCGCGAGGTGACCCCGTGCCGCGTCCGCCGGGCTGCCCGTGCCCTTGGCCGGTTCCCGGATGCCGTCCACCAGGGCGGGGGTGGCGGTACGCTGCCCCGGCACCACCTCACCGGGCCCGGCCGGTGTCCCCGCGGACGCCGCCCCGGCGGGCACCGCCGAAGCCACCAGCGCGGCGACCCCCATCAGCGCCGCCGCGCCACCCCAGCCCCGCCACGTCCCACCCGCTCCACGTGACCCACGTGAACCGTCGGGTCTCCCGGACCCCGCTCTTCTGCCCCGCGCTCTGCGCTCACGCAAGGTGACTCCTTCCGTCTTCTGCCCCCGTGCCCGGCAGCCGTCACTTATGTGGACGGGGACATGCAAGCGGCGACCGGTTCAACGCCACAACGAAATGGCACAAGTCGGTGGGTGACTTCCGGACTTGTGGGGGACGCGTCGCGGGGCGCCGTGACGGCTCGCCGTCCGCCCCGGAACCGTGGTGGTGGTCCGGTGACCGCGCACCACGGTTCCGGGGCGGAGGGGGCGGGATCAGCCCAGGAGGGCGGTCTCCGCCACGTGGCGGCCGAGGAGGTCGTGGAGCAGCGTGGTGGCGGGGATGGCGGGGTGGAGGTAGACGTGTTCGCGGCGGTGTTCGATGACGGCGAGCATCTTGCGGAGGGTGGCCGTGGCGTCGTCGCGGCGGCCGGCGTGGTGCTGGGCCTGGGCGAGCAGCCCGAGGTGGAGGGGGAGCCGCAAGTGGGAGCGGGAGGGGCGGAGTTCGGCGAGGGAGGTGTGCATCAGTGTGAGGCCCTCGTCGTGGCGGCCCTGGTGGGTCAGGGACCAGCCCTGGGCCAGGCGCAGCATCGCCTTCCAGTACAGGAGCCCGTGTTCCTCCGCCACGCGCGCGCCCTCGGTGGCGGAGGCGCGCGCCGTGTCGGCGTCGCCCTCCCAGGCGGCGAGGACCGCGTCCACGTACAGGGCGAAGGAGCGGTCGGAGGGCCTGCTCTCGTACGTGGTCAGGCTCAGCAGCTGGCGGCGGCGTGAGCTCGCCGTGTCGCGGTCGCCCAGAATCCAGTGGGTGAAGGAGTCGTAGGAGCGGCAGGAGACGCGCGGGTCGTGCTGGAAGGTACGGGCCAGGGTGCGGCCCTCCCGGGCGAAACGATCCGCCAGCCCGACGCCGCGCTCCAGTTCCGCCAGCGCCTCCGGCAGCCGGCCGCGTACGTGCAGCGCGACGCCCTTGCCGTACGCAGCGCCCAGCTGGGCCACCGGATGGCGCGTACGGTTGCCGATGTCCCGCAGCAGCCGGGAGAACTGCCGGGACTCGTCGTAGCGGCCGGTGACCAGGAACGCCGAGCACAGCGCCCACAGCACCGACGGGTCCTCGGGCGCGCGGGTGACCGTACCGAGGGCGCGGCCCCGGCTGAGCGCCGCTTCCGCCTCGGCGTCACCGTAGCCGCGGACCGTGGCCAGCAACTGCCCGAGCTGGATGTACAGGCGCTGCTCCAGCGCGCGGGCCGACCCGTCGTCGCGGGGCAGCAGCCCGGCCAGGTGCACGGCGCGCCGCAGCCACGTCTCGACCTTCTCGTACGCCAGCTGCTGCTCGGCCTGTTCGGCGGCGCGCAGCAGGCGGGGGAGAGCCTCCCCGGCGGGCAGCGCGTCCTGCGCGTGCCAGGTGTGGTGGGCGAGGCGTTCGAACTCCTCGTCCGCCACCTGCGCGCAGCCGCGTTCGCTCAGCGACTCGGCGACGCGGGCGTGCAGCCGGTGGCGCTCGTCGCGCGCGAGCACGTCCACGAGCGTCTCGCGCACCAGCGCGTGGACGAAGTGCAACCGTCCGGGCTGGTGCGGGTCCTCGCCGAGCAGGCCCGACCGGATCGCCGCCTCCAGGGCCGGGGCGACCGGCTCGTCCTCGGTGGCGGTGCGGTGCAGCAGGTCCGTGTCGATCTCGGTGCCGATGACCGCGCACAGCCGCAGCACCCGCAGGGCGGAATCCGGCAGCGCGGCGAACCGCTGGCGCAGCGCCTCGCGCACGCCGGTCGGTATCTGCGCCAGCAGCACCTCGGTGGCGCCCGGCTCGTGCAGGCGCCGCACGTCGCCGAGGAGGGACAGGAGCTGCATGACGAAGTACGGGTTGCCCTTGCTGCGCTGGTGCAGCGCCTCGACGACGTCGGCGCCCACGCCGCTCCCGGCCTGCGCCTCCACCAGGGCCGCGACGGCGCTGCGGGACAGACCGCAGAGCCGCAGCGTCTCGGTCCTGGGGCCCCGGAGGATGTCGGCCAGGATGCGGCGGATCGTGGCGTCGGAGTCGGCCTCGAAGTCCCGGGCGGTCAGCACGATGCTGATCCGGTGCCCCTGGCGGCGGGTGCTGAGCAGCCGCAGCAGGTCGAGGGAGGCGGCGTCGGCCCAGTGCAGGTCCTCCAGAAGCAGGACCAGCGGGCGTTCGGCGGCCAGCGTGAGCAGCACCTCGCAGACCGCGTCATGGGTCAGGAACCGCGCCTGGGCCCAGTCCTCCTCGTGCACCTGCCCGCCGGGGCCGGCCGACCGCTCGGGCATCACCGGGGCGAGCAGCGCGTCGAAGCGCGCGGTCGCGGCGCGGAAGGAGTCCGGCCGGGTGCTCGACAGGTGGCGCAGCACCTGGGTCCACAGCCAGTAGGGCGGTACGCCCTCGCCGGGGAAGCAGTGGCTCCACACGACTTCGAGGACATCGCCGTCGGGCTCCAGGGCCTGGGCGAGCTCCATCAGCAGGCGTGTCTTGCCGACACCGGCGGGGCCGAGCACGCAGGACACGTGCCCTTGCGCGGTGATCGCGCCGGCCGACGCGGAGACCAGGCGGTGCAGTTCCTGGTCGCGTCCGATGAACGGCCAGGGGGTTTCCGTCCCGCCGGGGTCCGGGCCGTTGTCCGGTGCGGGTGCGGGTGCGGGTGCGGGTGCGGGTGCGGAGGCCGGTTGTGACGGGAGAGCCTGGTCCGCCGCTTGTACCTGCCGCGGGCCCGTCGCCCGCGCGCTCCGTGCTGCTCCGGTCGCCGCCGTACGCCCGTCCGAAGCGTCCGGGCTCCGCACCGGTCGGCTTGTTCCGGAGTCCCGGACCGCCGCCGACGTCTCCGGGGTGCGTGCGGCCGTCTTCGTCGCCGGGGTCTCGGCCTGCGCGGGGGCGGGGGAGCCGGGTGGTCCGGCTTGGACGGGTGCGGGGCGGGCGGCCGGGGCCGGGCCGTCGTCGCCCAGCTCCTGCCGGAGGATGGCGGTGTGCACCCGCTGGAGTTCGACGGCGGTGTCCACGCCGAATTCCTCCACCAGATGCGAGCGGGTCCGCTCGTACACCTCCAGCGCCTCGGCCTGCCGTCCCAGACGGGACAGTGCCGTCATCAGGTGGCCGACGAGGCGTTCGCGGGTCGGGTGGCGGCGTACCTCCAGGCCCAGTTCGGCCGCCACCTCCTCGGCCGCGCCGAGCGCGAGCCCGGCCTCCGCGCAGGACTCCAGCGCGGTGAGCCGGACCTGCTCCAGGCGGGCGGTCTCGTCGGAGAGCGGCGGCTGGGAGCCGAACTCGGTGTAGGGCGAGCCGCGCCACAGGTCCAGGGCGTCGGTGAGCCGGCCGCGGGCGCCGCGCGGGTCGCGCCGGTCCAGGAGCTGGCGCCCGTCGGCGACCATCCGCTCGAAGCGGAACGCGTCGATCTGTTCCGGGGCGAGCTGGAGCACGTACCCGGGCGCCTGGTAGCGCAGTACGGACGAGGTGCCCAGGCCGGCCGCCGGGGCGAGCACCCGGCGCAGGTGGGAGAGGTGGCTCTGGAGGGTGGCGACGGGGTGCTGCGGCGGGCCGTCGAGCCAGAGCTCCTCGATGAGCAGTTCGGTGGGAACGACTCTGCCAAGTCGTATGAGGAGCAGGGCGAGCAGGGCCCGCCGCCGGGGCGGGCCGAGGGGGAGGTCTTCGCCGTCGAGCCGTGCCGACATCGGGCCGAGGACGCACAGGACGGGGTCGGGGGCGTCCGGTGCGGGACCGGTGGGGCTCGTGCCCGGTACGGGCTCGGTGCTGCCCGAGGGTTCCGTCACAGGGGTGTGGTGCGGGGTGTGGGGTGCGCGCATGTCGGTCCCAATCGTTCTCACGCCGGCGGCTGTGCAAGGGGGACGTGCCGGACTGTAAGCGGGTCCATCCGGAAAGTGATCATGGCATATGTGGTCGGCCGATCAAAGATCGGCAACCAGCCATCGGCAAGCGTCCGGCAAGCGAAACGACAAGGGGGCGGAAAGTCGTCGCGGGGTGGCACGCAAACGTTTGCCAGCGTTCGGACCAGGGGCTCGCAAGGGGGGTGTCGCACGATGGCGGAGCCCGCTCACCGGGCCGGTGGACCCCCGTCGCCGGCCCGGGGCGGGTGCGTCGCACCGAACCGGCAATCACCTCGCGAACAGGGACGACATGCACACTGAAGGCCACGACAGCCGCGCCGGCCACCGCCCGGCCCCCTGCGAAACGGGCAACATCGGGCATCCGCCTGCCCGTCGGACGGCGACCGCCTGAGAGGCGCCGTGCGCTTCGCGATCCTCAGCCCCGGCCGGGGGGTGCTCTTTCCCGGCATGAACGCGGACGACTTCGGAAGCCGTCCCGGCTCCTTCCCCCGAATCGTCCGCGGCCTCTCGGAATGCGGCCGCGCCGCGCTGTACCGCGACGATCCGGACGGGCCGCCACCCCCGGCGCAGTGCGCCCGGCCCGCCCTTTACCCCGTCGACGCGCGGCGCGGCCCCGGCGAATGCGGCGCCTCTCCGCCGGCCGGCCGCGTTCGTTTTCCGGGCGGGGCCCGGTCTCGTCGAGAAGCGCGGCGAAGTGACGGCCGCGGCGTGCGGCGGCGGAATGCCGGCGGGCCCCGCCGGGCCGGTGCGCACGGTCCGCGCCGTCCTGCGCCGCAGGAAGATCCACTTCGTTACGTGCCGGGTCAGCGCGCCCTTTCGCGCCCGCTGTACGGCGTCGGCGCGTGCCGGGTTCCAGGTATTCCCACGGAAGTTCACCTTCGCAAATGCGGCTTCGGCCGTCATTGCCGTCGTCGCCCGCCGCCCTGACGGACGGGGCGTCGGCGCCGACGCGTCGAGCATCACAACCGGTCGAAGCGGTCCGCCGGGCGGACGGCGTCCACCCTTCCTTTTCCGTCGCCCCCGAGCCGGAATGCGAAGCGGCGAATGGCAGGCCGCTGCCGCGCGGCGTGGAAAAGGTCCGCACGGCCGTCACCCCCACTCTCCCCCCTCGAAAGCAGGACCCGAGACATGGACAGAACGCAGAAGATCCAGCACTTCATCGAAGAGCGTTTCCTTGTCGAATTCGGCGCGGAGGTCACGGCCGAGACCGACCTCTTCGAAGCGGGCGTCATCGACTCCTTCGGCTACATCCAGCTCATGTCGTTCCTGGAGGTCGACTTCGCGCTGCCGATCAGCGACGACGACCTGCTCGCCAACGACTTCGTGTCGCTGGCCGACATCGACGCGTTCGTCGGAGGAATGGCTGAAAATCGCCCCCATGCAGGCCTCGAACACGGCGGTATGCCGCGTGCGGACTAGTCGGGCCCGCTGTCCGCGCGCCTCCGGTCGGCGGTGCGCCGCAGGTCATGGCTTCGGCGTCGACGCGCCTTCGGGGACACGGCCGGGGCCGGGCGGGCTACTTCCTCGCCGCCGGTGCGGCAAGGGCCGTGGGCCTTCCGGCGGCCGCACTCGCGCCCGGAGTGCGGCCCGAGGCGGAGTCCGCCGGGTGTTTCCCGAACCGCTTGACGGTGAACGGTCAAATGCGGGCCGCGCGGCGGTGTCCTGGCCGTACGCACGGACCGACGGGGACGGCTGACGGGTTTTCCATCGGTTCGTCCAGTTCGCCGCACAGGCCCGAAAGGGCGCTTCCCGCGCGAACTCCGTTACGGCAATGGCCGTATCGCCATACGCTCCGCAAGGGCCGGGGCGAAGCGTTCGCCGACTTCCTTGCCATGCGGTACGTGACCTCGCGGATACAAGGAGCTGCCGCCCGCGCAAAAGACGCGGGAGCTTGAATGCAACACGCTGCTTACCGATAATTTCCTTCGGCGCAATGAGAGCGCGCAACGGTGGCCCACGGCACCGGCATCCACGGCCGTGCCCGGACCCCGCCGTTTCGGGAAGCAACGCCCCGGCTACTCCGCGGCTTCCTCCGGCCCGCCGGGGCGCGGGTCAGCGGTCCCCGGACCGGCACGGCACCAGCCGTCGAGCACGGACAGCACGCCGTCCGCGGCGAAGAACGCACCCGGCAGAGCCACCCGCCGTACGACCGAGCAGGACACGTCGCCCTCGTTCCACTGATCGCCGGTCACCTCCGCCGCCATGACGGTGTACCCGTGCAGCACCACCGCCAGTTCCCGGACGCGGTCCCACGGGCGGTCGCGCCGGTCCCCGCCCCTGGCGGCGGCCGCGGCCAGGCCGGGCAGGGCCGTCAGCACCTCGTAGTCGAGCGAGCGCGGGTAGACCTGTCCGACACAGCCGACGACCCGGGTGAAGCCGAGATGCCACGCGACGCGCCGTTCGACGCGGGCCAGCGCCGCCCGGTCGCCGCCGAGCAGGTCGAGCATGTCCTGGGCGGTGCCGACCGGGCCCTTGATGCCGCGCAGCGGGTAGCCGGCGGCCAGCGCCCGCAGCCGCAGGGCGGCCCCGCGCAGCTCATGGGCGACCGTGGCGGCGCCCCGTCGGCGCAGCAGTTCCACGACGGTCCCGGCCCGGCCGTACAGGTGCTCCAGCGACAGCCGTACCCGCACCTGCGTGGTGTTGTCGGTGATGTCGCAGGACGTCAGGCCCTTGTGGATGTGCTGGTGGCCGGCGAGCGCGTTGAACTCCTCGACGCGGGCCTTGAGGTCGTGCCGGGTGCGGCGCTCCCGCTCCGTGATGGAGGCCAGGTCCACCCGGTCCACCACCCGCTCGTACGCGGCTGTCGCGGCGGGCGGCACCGGCACCCCCTCCGCGGCCTGCGCGCGCAGCACGGCCAGCCACAGGTGCCGCTCCAGCACCACCTTGCGCTCGGGCGACCAGAGGTCCACCAGGGCCGGGGAGGCCCAGTCTCGGGCCAGGACGTCGTCCGGGAGGGCGCCGCGGGAGGCGGCCGGCTCAGGTGCCGCCGCGGGGGAGCGGCGGCGGCAGGAAGCCGCTGGAGCGGAAGAAGGCGAGATAGCGGTCGAGGAGGGCGGCGTCGGTGGGCGGGCAGCGCAGTCCGCTGCCCGCGAGGCCGCGGTCGGTGTTCGCGCGTCCGAGCCGCGGGAAGACGTCATCGAGGTACATCTCCTTCACGCTGATGTCGGACTTGTTGCTGCGGTCCACGCAGAGCGAGACGAACGGGGTCGTGGGGCTGCCGGGATGGCGCGCCACGTGCCGGACCAGCTCCGTGACCCAGGCGTCGTACGGCAGTTCGCGGATGCCGTAGCCCGCCGCCCGCATCCGGGCCAGCATGTCGGCGAGGCGGGCCGGCCGGGGGTTGGTGAGGTGGTAGGTGCGGCCGTCGGCGGGCTCGTGGGTCGCCAGGTGGACCACGGCGGCGGCCAGGTGGTCGACCGGCACGAAGTCCAGCGGCAGCGGCACGTCGGGCGCCACCCCCGTCTCCGCGATGACGCGGAACAGGGAGCTGATGGCCGTCTCGGTGTTGCAGATGCCGGTGTGCTCCTCGCCGGTGACCTCGTACGGCCGGTGCACCGCGACCGGCAGCCCCGCCTCCGCCGCCTCCGTGAGCATCCGCTCGGCCACCCACTTGCTCTCCGCGTACCCCATGGTCAGATGGTCGGCATGGGCCAGCGGCGTGTCCTCGGCCACCTGCCGCACCCCGGCGGTGCCGAAGCCCGCCAGAACGGCGATGGTGGACAGGAAGTGCAGGGGCGTGCGCCGCGCGGCGGCCAGCCGCACCAGTTCCCGGGTGCCGTGCACGTTGGCCGGGCGCAAAGCGGCGTACGGATAGAGGAAGTTGACGTGCGCCCCGGCGTGCAGGATCAGTTCGGCGGCCTCGCCCAGCTGCCCGAACCGCTCCTCGGACAGGCCGAGCCGCGGAGCGGTCAGATCGGCCGGGAAGCAGGTCAGGCGGTGCTCGTACGGGGCGGCGTCGAGGCCGTACCTGGCGGCGTTCGAGCACACCCGGCGCCGCGCGTGCGCCGCGTCCCGCGCCCGTACGGGGCACAGCAGCTCGGCGCGGGTGACCCGGGCGAGCCGGTCGAGCAGGAAGGCGCCCACGAAGCCGGTGGCGCCGGTGACCAGGACGCGCGCCGGATCACGCCAGTCGGGGGCGGGGCCGCGGGCCGCCGGCAGGCGCAGTCCGAGGCGCGCCTCGCGCAGGAAGTCCGCCTCCGTGGCGGGCCCCGGGGCGGCCCGCCGGCCGGCGCGGCCGGCGCGCAGGGCCCGGTCCACCGCCGCCGCGTGCGCG